>CBDUYA010000344.1:0-2811 GCA_965371335.1 uncultured bacterium
GCAGAAGCCGCACCCGCCGAGCTGGGTCGCGGCCTCCTCCCCGCCCGCAATCCCATCTGCGACCGGCGCACCCTGCTCCGCTCCGCCGCCGCGTATCTCCTCGACGCCCAGAGTGCGCAGCCAGATCAGCCGATCGCGCAACTCCTGCCTCGGATCCCGGCCATCGCTCATCGCGCTCTCCGTCCTGCGGCAGGGTGAGCGCGCCGGCGCAGGAGCGCCTGGCACTGGTCGAGTATCGCCTCCGCCATCTGTTCTTTGAGCATCAACGGCAGCTCCGTCCTCCGGCCGCGGCGATCGACGATGATCGCCCGGTTGGTCTCTGATTCGAACCCCTCCATGGCGCGGCCGATGCGGTTGGCGACGACCAGATCGAGGTTCTTCTTCTGCAGCTTTCGGCTGGCATTCTTGACCAGGTCGTCCGTCTCCGCCGCGAAGCCGACGAGAATCTGCCCCGGTGTCTTGCGGCGGCCGAGCTCCTCGAGAATATCAGGGGTCGCGACCAGGCGCAGGTCGATGGTTCGATCGGCGGCCTCGGCGCGCGGCGATCGCCGCCGCAGCGACTCCTTCTTAATCTTACCGCGGGAGCGCACTTCCGGACGATAGTCGGCGACGGCTGCCGCCTTCAGGACGAGATCGGAGCCGGGGGCCTGGTTGAGGGTGGCGCGGAACATCTCGTCGGCCGAGGTGACACGCACCACGTTGACCCCGCGCGGCGGCGCCAGCGGGGTCGGCCCGCTGATCAGGGTCACGCTGGCTCCCCGCGCGGCCGCGGCGGCCGCCAGCGCATATCCCATCTTCCCCGTCGAGGGATTACTGAGGTAACGCGACGGGTCGATCGCCTCGCGCGTCGGTCCCGCGGTTACCAGGACGCGGCGGCCTGCAAGCGTCGCCGGGGTTTTTTTTTAAGCCGTTTGAGGGCGGAGGAGACAATGTCCTCAGGCTCCGCCATCCGGCCCACCCCCTCGTCTCCGCAGGCCAGCTCGCCGACCCCGGGGTCGATGATCAGAACGCCGCGCTCACGGAGGGTGTCGACATTGCGGCGGGTGGCGGGATGTTCCCACATCCAGAGATTCATCGCCGGGGCGACCGCGACCGGGGCGGTGACGGCAAGATGAAAGGTGCTGAGGAAGTCGTCAGCGAGGCCGTTCGCCATCTTGGCGAGAGCGTTGGCTGTGGCCGGCGCCACGAGGAAAAGATCGAGATCGCGGGCGAGGGCGATGTGTTGAATGTCGGCCCCGGCCGCAAGGTCCCACTGACTGGTCAGGACGGGGTGGCCGGAGAGGGTCTGCAGGGTGAGCGGGGTGATGAATTCGCGGGCGTGCGCCGTCATCAGCACGTGCACGTCACACCCGTGGCGGACGAGGCCCCGGATGATTTCGGCCGCCTTGTAGGCCGCGATACCGCCGCTCACTCCGAGTACGACGCGCGATCCCCGTCCCGGGGAGGGGGTCGCGCCGGCGCTCTTACTTGCTCTTCCCCGAGCCATTGTCGTCGATCGGATAGGCCTCGGTGGTCACTTCTCCCACTTCCGGTTCCGCCGCAACCTCTTCCGGGAACGGTCCGTAGCTGTATTCGATCATCCCGGACAGGACCTCCTCCTGGGCCACCGTCACCCACTTGCGACGCTGGGTCTCGATGCGAGGACGCGCCCCCCGTTGCAGTTGCTTGCAGCGTTCGGCCGCGATGGCGATGAACTCGAACTTGTTGCCGAAGGCGTCGGTACGAGGCATCAGATCTCTCCCCTATGATGCTAGTCCTGCGAAAGTCGGCATTCTATCTCAAGAGGGGGTGGAAAGGCTACTGGGGACCGCGCGGGGCCGTTCCGCCGGCCTCCCCGAATCGCCGGCCCGTGCGGCAGCGCGCCGCCAGGAAGATCGCCTTCAGCTTCTCGAAGGCGGTGCCCAGATCGTCGTTGACGACAATGTAGTCGTAGGCGCCGGCCCTGGCGATCTCCCCGCCGGCAAGGCTGATGCGGTGCTCGAGGGCCTCCGGGCTCTCGGTGCCGCGCTCCCGCAGGCGCTGCCGGAGCGCATCCAGGTCGGGGGGCATGATGAAGATCAGGATCGCCTCCGCCAGGACCCGGCGGATGGCTGCGGCCCCCTGGGTATCGAGATCGAGCAGCACATCCCGTCCGCTGGAGGTGATCTCTTCGATGGTCCGCCGGGAGGTGCCGTACAGCGCGTCGCCGACCTGCGCCCATTCGATGAAATCGCCGCTCTCGACCAGGCTTTCGAACCGCGTCCGATCGATAAAGTGGTAGTCGATTCCGCCGGTCTCGCCCGGCCTCGGGGGGCGCGTGGTGTGCGAAACCGAGAACGCCAGCCCTTCGACCTCCTGAAGCAGCCGTATGGCCAGCGTCGTCTTGCCGGTGCCCGACGGGGCCGAGATGACGAACACCTCCCCAGCGCGCCCCCGTTCATTCAACGTTCTGCACCTGTTCGCGGATCTTCTCGACCGCTCCGCGGATGGCCAGCGCCGCCTGGCAGATCGCCAGCGCCTCGGCCTTCGAGGCGATGGTGGTCGCTTCCCGGTTCATTTCCTGCATGATGAAATCGAGGGTCTTGCCAAGCGGCCCGTGCGCTTCGTCGAGCGCTTCGCCCGCCTGGACAAGGTAGCCTTTCAAGCGCACGATTTCTTCGGTGATGTCGACCCGATCGGCGAGCAGCGCCACCTCCTGGGCGAGGCGGACCGGATCGAGATCGCGCGCCTCGAGGGCGGCGACCCGTTCCCGGAGGTGGGCGGCGTAGGTCTCCGGAAGCCCTTTCCCCTCCTGCTCGATCCGCCCCGTCTGCTCCTCGATCTCCGCCAGGC
>CBDUYA010000345.1:0-2804 GCA_965371335.1 uncultured bacterium
CGGGCTCCTCCTGTGGATTCTGTCGCGCCGCCGGTGGCGGACCGCCAGTCTCGTCTTTTCCGGGACGGAGGCGTTCCGCCACATCGCCCCGGGGCTCGGCGTGAGGCTGCGCCATCTGCCGCTCGCCCTGCGCGTGGCCGGGCTGGCGCTGCTGGTGGTCGCCTTCGCCCGTCCGCAGACCGGACACCAGCACGAGGAGGTGCTCACCCGGGGCATCGATATTGTGCTCGTCGTCGACGTGTCCGGCAGCATGCGCACCGAGGACTTCAAACCGAAGAACCGGCTGGCGGTCGCCAAGGACGTGGTGGGTGAGTTCGTGCGGGGCCGGCGCCACGACGTGATCGGCCTGGTCGTCTTTGCCGCCAATGCCTACACGCGTTGTCCGCTGACCCTCGATTACGAGGTCCTCCTCGCGTTCCTCGATGAGGTCGATTTCGCCACCCGTGAGGAGGACGGCACGGCGATCGGCATGGGACTGGCGACGGCGGTGGCGCGTCTGAAGGACTCGGCGGGCAAGAGCAAGGTCATGGTCATGCTGACCGACGGCAGGAACAATCGCGGGCAGATCGATCCATTGACCGGCGCGCGGCTGGCGCAGGCGCTCGACATCAAGGTCTACACCATCGGTATCGGCAAAGAGGGCGAAGCGCCTTATCCGATCGATGATCCGATTCTCGGCCGGCGCTACATCAACGTCTCCGCCGACATCGACGAGGAGACCCTGAAGGAGATCGCCCGTGAGACGGGGGGGCGTTACTTCCGGGCCACCGATTCCCGTTCGCTGAAGACAATCTTCGCAACCATCGATCGCCTGGAGCAGACCGAGATCAAGGTGCGCGGCTACACGCGCCATGCGGAGAAATTCGCCTTGTTTCTTTATCCGGGAGCTCTGTTGATCGCCGTCGAGCTGCTGCTGGGCGCGACCTTGCTGAAGAGGATACCGTGATGCGCTTTGCCGCCCCGGGATACCTCTGGCTGCTCCTCGCCCTGCCGGGACTCGCCGCTCTGTTCGTGCTCCTCTTCAGGCTGCGGCGGAGCGCTCTTGCCGCCTTCGGGGATCGGCCGCTCGTCGATCGCCTGACCGCCAGCGCCAGCACGGAGAGAAGGGTGATCAAGGCCGCGCTCATTCTCGGCGCGGCCTTCTTCCTGGTCCTCGCTCTGGCGCGCCCGCAGTGGGGGGCGAGTCTCGAGACGCTCACGCGCCGCGGCATCGACGTCATCGTGGCGGTCGACACCTCGCTCAGCATGCTGGCGGAGGACGTCAAGCCGAACCGCCTGACGCAGGCACGCGCGGCCATCTCCTCGCTGCTCGATCTCCTGGAGGGGGATCGGGTGGGGCTGGTGGCCTTCGCCGGGAGCGCCTACATCGCCTGCCCGCTCACTCTCGACTATGCCGCCGCCGGCATGTTCGTCGAGGTGCTCGACACCAGCCTGATTCCGGTGCAAGGCACGGCGATCGCCGCGGCCATCCGCAAATCGACCGCAGCCTTCAAGACAGAAGACCGGCGCTATAAGGTGCTGATCCTGATTACCGATGGTGAGGATCACGAAGGGGACGTGAGCGGGGCGGCGAAGGCCGCCGCCGAGGCCGGCGTGATCATCTACACCGTCGGGGTCGGCAGCCCGAGCGGCGAGCCGATCCCGTTGCGCGACAGCCGCGGAAAGGTGACGGGATACAAAGACGATCGGGAGCAGCGCAAGGTCACCAGCCGGCTCGGTGAATCAATCCTGGACGAGATCGCCATCGCCACCGGGGGCCGCTACTACCGTTTGACAGCCGAGGGGATCGAGCTGCGCCGCATCTACGAGGAAATCGCCGGGATGGATCAGAAAACGATGTCCTCCCGGCTGCAGACCACCTACGAAGAGCGGTATCCTATTCCGCTGGCGGTGGCTCTGGCCCTTCTCGCCCTCGAGATCGCTCTCGGCGATCGGAGGGGCCGGAAGGCGCCGATCGCCGGCATGGCGGAGCAGGGAGCGACCTCATGAGCCGTAGCGGAACGAGCACGGGCGCGTTGGTGTTGCTGGGGGCCGCCCTGCTGGCATGGCCGGGGCCGTTGCTGGCAGATTCCGCCGCGGCGCGCAACAACGAGGGGAACCAGTTGTACGAGGATGAGCGCTTCGATGAGGCGCTGAAGATGTACGTCGAGGCGCAGGCGCTGGAGCCGGAAGCGCCGGCGCTGCACTACAACATCGGCAACGTGCTGTTTCGCAAGGGGGAATTCGACAAGGCCGCCGAGGAGTACCTGAGGGCGCAGGCGGCCGACGACCCCACGCTCGCCCAGGCCGCTACCTACAATCGGGGCAATGCGTTCCTCCAGCAGGGGCAGCTCAAGGAGGCGGTGAACTCCTATATCCAGGCACTGCGCGCGCGCTCGTCCGACGAGGATGCGAAGCGCAACCTGGAGCTGGCGCTGCGCCTGCTGCAACAACAAGAGCAAAAGCAACAACAGCAACAGCCGCAGGGCGAGCCGGGAGAGGACGAGGAAGAGCGCCAGGACAAGCCGCCCCCGCCGCCGTCCGGGGATCAGCAGGAGGAGAAGGAACCGCCGCCTCCGCAGCGGCGTCCCGGTGAAATGAGCGAGGCAGAGGCGCGACAGATCCTGGAGGCGCTGCGCGAGGACGAGAAGGAAGGGATCCGCAAGCACGCGCGCGCCTCCGCCACCGAGGACCGCCATCCGGAGAAGGACTGGTGATGCAACACGCGGCGCGTTTCACGATCCTGATGCTGGTCTTCTGGCTGGGGGCGGGCGATTTTCAGGCGCAGGGGATCAGCGTCGCGGCGAAGGTCGATCGCACCCGGG
>CBDUYA010000346.1:0-2758 GCA_965371335.1 uncultured bacterium
CCGCCATGCTGCGCTGCCTGGCCACCCATTTGCGGCGCGCCTTCGATCTCCACAATCAGCTCCTGACCCTCAGCGTCCAGCGTGCCGCCACCAAGCGGGTGCTCGATCACCTGCCCATCGGCGTGCTGGTGGTGGACTCGGAGGGCCGGGTGCTGACCATGAACGCCTGCGCCGAGGCCATCGTAGCCCAGGCGGACGGGCTCACCGTCGAGCGTAGCGGCGTGCGCGCGGCCGGCAGCGAGGAGTCGGCGGCGCTGAGGTCTATGATCCGGGTGGCGGCCTCGGGCAACGGCGGAGAGGGCGCCATGACCCTCGACCGTCCCTCCCTGCGGCGTCCCTTATGGGCGCTGGTCACGGCCCTGCATGGGGGAGCCGCCGAAGAGGAGGGCACGCCGACCGTGGCGGCCCTGTTCGTGGCCGACCCCGAAAGGCGGCACGAGATTCCGGCGGTGCTCCTGGAAGGGGCCTTCGGACTGACACCCGCCGAAACCCGGCTGCTGCGAGCCCTGGTGAACGGCATGAGCCTGGAGGATGCCTCGGAGGAATTTCAGGTCAGCAAGAACACGCTGAGGACTCAGCTGCACCAGATCTTCCGCAAGACCGAGACCAGGCGGCAGTCCGAGGTGGTCACCCTGGCGCTGTCGGCGCCGGTGCAGATGAAGGCTGGCGCCGAAGACGCGGACTAGGGCATTATCCGATCAAGCGAAACCGGCCCGGTGCGATTCCACGTGAGTGGAAAATGCTCTGAGGAGCGCAGGCGCCGGGCGCCTCACAGAACATCGTCGTCGTCGATCAGACCGATGAGCTCGCCCATTCGTTGGCGCAACTTCCGGCGGCGCATGATCTTCTCCCGCGCTCTCTCGGGCAGGTCGGTGAGCATGATCGTGTTGTTCCCGATCAGCAACTCGATCAGGTCCTCGATGACGCGGGTCATTTCGGCGTCGGACTCGAGCAGGTGCTCCTTCAGGTCCTGCTCCGGCATCAGCCGCGTCTGGAAGTCCAAGAGCTCGGGATCGTCGGCGGCCAGCGCCTCCGTCGCCTCGGCCGTCGCCTCGTCGAAGACGTCGGTTATGTTGCCTTCCCGATCCCGAATGACGAACGGCATCTGTTCTCACTCCGATTCTGCGCGTACCGGCGCCGCCCCGCCGCGGCCCGCGGCGAACGTCACCGCTCCGGTCATCGCCACCAAGCCTTCCGGGTCGGCGGCCTGAAGCGTGCAGCTTTCGCCGCCCTCGTCCATGCGGCCCGCGACCTGGAACGGCTCGTTGACGAACAGGGGTCGTCTGGCCTGGAAGCGGTAGCCGGCTATGGGCCGCTGCGGGCAGTTGTCCCGGCACAGTTCCAGCAGCAGCAAGGCCGTGAGCGGCCCGTGCACCAGTAGGCCCCGATAACCCTCGACCTCGGTGGCGTAGAGGTGGTCGTAGTGGATCCTGTGGCCGATGAAGGTGAGTGCCGAGAACCGGAACAACAGCACCGGGTCGGGGTGGATGGTGCGCCGCCAGTCCGTGCCGCGGATCTCGGCTGGGATCGGCGGCGTTGGCGGCCCGGCCCGCGTCGCCTCGCGGTAGACGATGTCCTGCTCCTCCTCGATGGCGAGGCCGGCCTCGCCCGAGACCCGGTAGCGGATGGTGACGAAGACCAGCTTGCCGCTCCTGCCCTGCTTCTCCTTGACATCGGCGATCTCGTCCTCGCGGCGGATCTCCTCGCCGATCCTGAGCGGCCGGTGAAAGCGCATCCTGGCGCCGGCGAACATGCGCTTGGGCAGCTTGATGGGAGGAATGAATCCGCCGCGCCTGGGGTGGCCGTCCGGACCCAGCTCGGAGTGCCGCGCCCGGGTCGGGAAATAGAGCCAGTGCCAGCCGGGCGGGACGGCATCGCCGGGCCTCGGCGGCGGGTCGTCGCGGTCCAGCGTCGCGGCGAGACCGATCACCGGTCCCGCCGCCGCCACATCCCTCGCGGCCTCGCGCCTGCCGATCCACTTCCCGATTTCCGGCGCGGCCTTGCTCATGCCACCCGATCCTTGGCGCTGCCCCGGACCGGAGCGGCGAACTCGGCGCGGATCGCCTCCCCATGCTGGTCAAGCCCGGGTACCGGCCCGAGCTCCTGCTCCTCACCGGCCAGGCGCAGCGGCGGCGCCACCAGATCGACGTGCTCCTCCCCAACGCCGACACGGTTGCGGCGCAGCACCGGGTGGCGGGAGAGATCGGCCACCGAGTTGACGGCGCCGAAGGCGATGTTGCCGCGGCGAAGGCGTTCGATCAGCGCCTCACGGTCGAGGCCGCTGAAGACGCCGTTGATCTCCCGATCGAGGGCTTCGCGGTTGGCGACGCGGGCCGGATTGTCGGCGAACTGCGGCTGGCGGGCCAGCTCGGGCCGTTTCAGCACCTCGGCGCAGAAGGCCGCCCACTCGCGTTCGTTCTGGATGGCGATGAGGATGAGCTCGCCGCCCTTCGCCGCGTAGGCGCCATAGGGGGCCAGGACCGGGTGATGGAGGCCCACGCGCTCGGGTCCCTTGCCGCCATAGTCGTGGTACAACAGCGGCACCGTCATCCAGTCGGCCAGCGAATCGAAGAGCGAGACCTTGATTCGCGCGCCCTTGCCCGTGCGCTCGCGCCGGTACAGGGCCTCGAGGATGCCGGTCGCCGCGTTCATTCCGGCGGCGATGTCGCACACGGAAACGCCGACCCGGCCCGGTCCATCGGGGGTTCCCGTGATCGAGGCCAGACCGCTCTCGGCCTGCACCAGCAAGTCGTAGGCC
>CBDUYA010000347.1:0-2751 GCA_965371335.1 uncultured bacterium
CCGAGGCGGAGATCGGCGCCGAAGCCTCGTCGCTCGGCGAGGATGGTATCGGGGGCGGCTGCACTGAAGGCGCACACAATTGCACCCGGCCGTCGGGGGTGAGGCCGGGGGGGGCGCCGCGGCGCGCGTGCCAGGGGGCTTCGCGGTTGTCGAGGTCGGCGGCGGCCAGGGCGACCTCGTCGCGAAGGCGGCGCACGGTGACGGAGCGGCCAAGCTGGATCCACTCTTTCTCCGTCCTTTCGTCGGCGACGCGCGCGATCTCGGAAGCCTTGACCCACGAAAGATCACCGTCACGGTAGGCGCGCGCCAGGTCGGGCAGTTCGAGCAGGCGGCGCTCGAGAGCGATGAGCTGGCGGGCACGGCGGACGCTCATGCCGAGGTTCTCGCGGCAGTAGCGGCTGAACGATGCAATCCCGAGGGCAAGATAGAGGCGATAGTTGGCGAACGTTCGCAGCAGGAGCCCCTGATGCCAGGCAAGGTTCTGCCGGAGCTTGATCAATCCGCGGCGGCGGTGATCCAGGGAGACGGCGCCGCTCGCGTCATCGTCCCCCGGTTCGGCTGAGTCGAGAGCGGGCGGGAGGGTCACTTCGATATCGGTGATCGGCGGGGCCCACTCCGACGCGCCCAGTTCCTCCTCCAGCGCGCCCTGCACCTCTTCGAAGAGATCGATGCCGTCCTCTTCCTGTCCCTCCGCTAGGGCCGTATCAGGTTGCTGCGCAGCGATCGCGCCATCCGCCGGCTGCTCGAGCGGTTGCTCAATGATCGGACAGAGGCCGGGGTGACCGGAAAGATAATCGGCCGCAATCCCTTCGGCGGCCTCCCAGATCGGAGCTGCCGCTCCCGCAGTGCGACGGAAGACCTCCACGGCCCATTCCCACCTGCCGCGCAGCCAGGCGGGGGCTGGAAGGCTCACTCGAACAAGGGGCACACCGGCGTCCTCGTCGATCGAAGCCGGATCGACGGAGGGCAGGGCGGGAATCGGGTCCCCGGCGGCGGGTGTGGCTCCGGCGGTGGGCGAGCTACCGATCGGAGGCGTGTCTCCGGCAGCGGCCGGATGTCCGGTCGCATCGAAAGCATCGGCACGATCACCCGTCAGGGCCGCTCGGGCGCGGCGCACTTCCTGCTCGAGCCGACGGACGTTCATGCGAGTCGCCTTGTCGAGCCAGGTGCTTTCGATGTCCTGAGTGGCGACGCGCAGGAGGAGACGGACCTGACTTTGCGAGATACGGCCAGACTCGAAGGCGCTGGAGATCTCAGGCAGATCCCGCAAACAGCGGTCCATCTGAAGCAGGATCTGTGTGCGGCGTGCGGAGAGGCCGAGGCGCTCGGCGGCATAGTCGGTCATGCGAGCGAAGCCGAGATCGAGGTAGAGGGAGAGATGCTTGATGCGACCGAGGAGGCGAGCGATGCGCAACTCGACCGGTTATGCATGCGCGCGAGGCGACGGAGGTATCGGTTGAGCAGGACGGATGCCTCCTCGGGCAGGACGTGCCGGCGATCGTTGGAGAAGGGCGGCTCCAGGAGCGACTCGGGGACGAGGCGCGCGCCGGCGGCGAGATGGATCGTCTCAGGGATCTGGTGGGGGGCCGGACGCGAACGGTCCTCCTGGCTGCGGCATGCAGTATTCATCATCGGCCAGTTCACATGCCCGGGGACGGACATGCATCAGCGGCCGGCTTTTCTCGGGCGCGGGATCGAGAACCGGCCATTGGCGATAGGAGTAAGATACACGAATGACACGTGAGTGTCAAGCGAAAAATTGGCGATTTATCGAGCGGGGGATAGAATTTCAGCGGCTCGGGTTTCCCGATTCCGCCGAACGGATCCCGAAGAACAGCTTCCACAAGTTCCTCGACTCGAAGAGCCATCTTGTTTCGGGAGGCTCAATCGATCTTGACTTCGGCGCGTCCTTGTCGAGCGAGAGGTACGGACGCGAAGTGTGATAAAAAGCGAGGTAGAGCCGAGGGTGCTGACGCAGATGGTTCTCGCCCGGCACCACGACCTGATCGAGGCGATCCCGGCGCAGGGTTCCGATCAGGCGCTCCACGAAAGGATTCTGCCAGGGTGAGGGCGGCGCGGTGTTCACTTCCTTGATGCCCATGCGATCGACACGCCTGGTAAACTGGTGACTGTAGATACCGTCGCGGTCAGGGAGCAGATATCGCGGTGCGGAGTCCAAGGGAAATGCTTCCATCGGATGAGTTCGCGGAAGTCTGTTGCACCCGCGCATCGCCCCCGCGCATTTCGCCGGCTCTTCCAGGTCCAGTCCAGCCTGAAGTCTCTGCAGTGCCCTTGGATGACGATCTCGGGCTTCACGATGGTGAGGACCTCGGCCCGGTCCTTCCAAATCCTGGACAACAGGGCCCGGAAGAGTCGGTCGCTGTTTTTCAGATGAGGACGTTTGACAGAGCCGGGTCGCCAGGACGGAAATCAGGGTTCTGAGCAGAGTTGAAATCATGGAATCTACGGTGCAATGGCGCGGATATAAATTCAATGACTTCAACGGGGACGGCATTTGCAGGAGGGGCAAAATCATACTGTTGCCCCTGCTCCTGAGCTTGTCCCTGGCGGCCCCCGCACCTGAAGCTTCCCAGCCGGACATGTTGCTGGATCATGTCAGCGCGCCGTGGATCGGCGATCTGGACGGCATCACCAAGCGCGGATTCATCCGCATTCTTACAGTCCACAATCCGCTCTTCTTCACCTTCGACGGAGTCGAGCAGCGGGGGTTGGCGCCCGACGCGGCCCGGG
>CBDUYA010000348.1:0-2750 GCA_965371335.1 uncultured bacterium
GTGGGCGGCATTCGATCGAGGCCTCAGACAAGGAGATGGCATTATAGCGGCCGCTCGGTTCACTTTCAAACCACGGTGGCGCGGAGCTTGTTGCGCCGGACGGTGGTGGAACGGGGCCGCCGCGGGCCGGCGCACCGTGGTGTGAGCCGGGGCCGTGTTGATCCCCACAACAGGAAGCGGAGACTTCGTCAGTAGGCGTGCTTCAGGCGATGGGTGGTGATGCGGGGCAGGATCGGGGTCGGCCAGTCGCGCCGGTACAGCACCTGCCAGAGTGCCGGGAGCGCCTCGCGGCCCGGGAACAGCCGGCGGGCCAGCACCCGGTGCCAGTCCCACGGCTGACGGGCCAGCCGCAGTCGCATCGCCGGGGTCCCCCGGCGGGGGTGGTTCTCCGACAGCGGTTTCACGAAGTTGCGCCAGACGGCGGTCAGGAAGAGCCGTTCGAGAACCGCGTTGAGGCGCCTTCCAAAGGCCAGAGTCTCGCGCCGGTAGTGCGCGCCGCTGTGCCGCAGGAGCTGGTGCAGGGCGTCGACCGGGAACAGGGCCTGATCGCGGGCCCGGGCCGCGGGGGAACGGGGCGCTCCTTTGGGGGTGCGCGCCGGGTTGCGGAAGCGACGCAGCCGGATCGGGCGCCCGGCGGCGGCGTGGGCGTATGCCGGATGGTCGTCGGTGAGGACTTCGAATCGCTGCTTCCCGGCGAGGCGGTGGAGATGGTCGAAGACCCTGCGCGCGGAACCCCGGTATCCGCCGAAGCGCGGCCGGGGGGGACGCCGCGCGAGGCGGCGCGCCTGGAACACGGAGACCCTGCCGGTGCGGCGATGGGGCGCCGGGTCGAGGAGATACCAGAACCAGGAATGGGCGCCGACGACGGTGGCGACGCCGAAGGGACAGTCCTGGGTGAACTCGAAGATCTCGAAGTGGTCGAGGACGACCGGTTCGGCGAGCGGCGAGGGAAGCGCGGCGAGGGCGCGGGCGTGCAGGAGAAGAGCATGGCGGCCGAGGCGGGCGCTCAGGCGGGTGACGGTGGAGGGGGCGCAGATGAGGGAGCGCGCGATCTGGCGATGGGCGGCACCGGCCTGGAGCAGGGCGGCGACGGGGCGGAGGAGCTCCGGGCGCTTCAGGTAATAGAGGAGAGAGAAGCTGTTCTGGGAGAAGGTGCGGCGGCAGCGCCGACAGAGAAAGCGCGGGATGCGCCGGCCGCGACGGGAGAAGTAGGCGCCGTGGAGACTGACCGAGAGACGTCCGGTGGTGCGCCGATGTTCGGGGCAGGCGGGCCAGGGGCAGAAGCGGGGCCGGAAATCGTGCACTCGTTCGAGGGAGGTCCGGGGCCAGCGCATGCAGGGTGAGAAGGCACGACGCGTGCCAGCCTCAGAACGCCCGAATCGGCCCGATCAGGGATGCTTATCGCGGCGCCGTGTTCACCGGCTGTCGGGTCCCGCACGCCCTCGCTCGCCCGCGAACGCAACAAGCTCCGCGCCACCGTGTGTTGGAAGTTTGACAGCAGCATGACCACTTCGAAATCGCCGTCCCTCAATAGGTTCCGGCGAATCGCCCGGTTGATTTCGCTTGTCAAGGCCGAGCCCTCGGCGTATATGGAGATCACTTCACGTCACGGCTTTCGGCGTCGGGAGCTCTCGGGTTCTTCCTCGCCGTGCTACCGGACACGGCCCCGTGTCGCGGTGCAGTGAGCCGGACGTTACGGGAGGAAGAGGGATGAAATCAGTCATTGTTGTGGCGATCTGTCTGGCGCCGGTCCTCGCATTCGGCCAGCAGACGTATACCAACGAGGACCTTGCCAGGTTTCAGGTTCCCGGCGCCTACACGAACGAGGATCTGAAGCGTCTCACGCCCCTGGCTCAGCAGAAGGAGCCGGCGTTCCGTCTGCCTGAGTTCCAGCCAGCGCCAACTCGGTCGCCGTCTCTGCAGGCCCGCTATGACGGGCTGAAAGAGACCTACGAGATCCTGCAGGCGGAAATCGCCGCCGAGCACGAGCGTGTCGATTTTTCCGAGTCGGCATTCGCCGGCAACACGCTCGATGCGAAGGTCCGGCTCGGCCACAAAACGCCTGCCTTCGTTTGGATCAAGGAACTGTCGCTGCGCGCCGATCTAATGAAGGTCCGCATCGAGGCGCTTGAAGAGATCGCCCGCCGTCGGGGCGTTGTCCTCGACCGCCGCTAGTTCGATGCTGATCAGGGGATACTAGGAGACTCCGCACCATCCACGACCAACCAATTCAGCCGCGGTGTCCGGAGGCATGGACGCCTCTCTCGCCACAGTAAGCGCCCGGGCGTTCGCGAGAGCGCCCGTGGCGCTTCGTCATTCTGGGGAGCAACAGAAACTAGTTAATGGCCTGTTGCCCGGCGACCCGATCGACCGCTTCGATCAGCGAGTTGATCTGGAACGGCTTGCTGAGAAACCCGCCGCCGATCGAACTGATATGTTCCATGGCGCTCTCGCCGAACAGGATGCCCGAGATGAACAGGATGCGGTTGCCGATGTCGGGGCGGACCCGCCGGATCTCCTGGGCCAGCAGGAATCCGTTCATGTCGGGCAGCAGCAAATCGAGGATGACCATGCTGAACGAACCGGTCTTCACCAGGGCCAGCGCCTCGCTGCAGAGGTGGGGTAGTTCCTCCAGCAGAAGGGCGCGCAAGCCCGCATCGGGGTCTTCGGCCCCGACGGCGTGTTCGAGCCGAAGCAGTTCCCCGTCCGTCGCGTCTACAACGAGTTCATGAGCGGCGGCATGGGCTCGG
>CBDUYA010000349.1:0-2748 GCA_965371335.1 uncultured bacterium
AACCGGAGATCCTCGAGCATATCCCCGTCGGCGCTCCCTGCTGTATTAATAAGGATATCTATCCTCCCCTGATCGAGGCAGGACGGCTGATCCATGGCTTCGTCCACCGGGGCCAATGGCTCGAATTCGGCACGCCGCGGCTCTTTCTGGACGGATCGCTCGCCTTGCTGAAGGCGGGGCGGGGCGCGGCTATCACCCCTCCCCCGGAGGAGAGTGGTCCGGCGGAAGGGGAGGCCCCTCCCCCCGGCGTCGCCATCGAGCCCCCGTTCCTGCTCGGCCCGGGCTGCACCTTCGGCAGGGGGGCCTCGCTTGCGGGCGGGGTCATTCTCGGAGCACGGGTCGAGATCGGCCCCGGATCCCGGCTGCAGCGGACCATCGTGCATGACGATGTCCGGATCGGGGAGGGCTCCGAGCTGGTCGACTGCCTGGTTGATTCGGGGGTGGTCCTCCCCGCCGGCACCCGTCTCGCCGGCGCGATGGTCGTGCCCTGGACCGATGATCAACAACAGGCTCGCCCCCTGCCACGACGGATGGGCGAGTGCGGAATCGTGGAGTTTTAGGCGCTCATGACGTCCGGCCGGCCCTCGCAACCCCTGATCAGCCCGCAGGCGATCGATCTGGTCCGCCGGGTCATCGGTCCGCGCGTGCGGATCGCCAGGATCGCGGGGGATGCATCGACCCGCCGCTTCTACCGCCTGACGAGCGGCCCGAGGTCGGTGATCCTGATGGAACATCCCGGGCCGCTGGAAGACGCCTCTCCGTTCTACAGCAACCTCCGTATCCTGACCGCGATCGGCGCCCCGGTCCCCCGTCTCCTCGATCGGGACGACGCCGCCGGGCTGGTGCTGGTGGAGGACATGGGGGAGATGACGCTGCAGCGGCGCCTTCTGGGGCGGGCGCGCTTGGCTGCCGGGGGTGATGATGCGCGTGCCCATGACCGGCAGGATCGTGCCGGCCCACCGGACGAGGCGCGCGCCCTCTACCGGGAGGCGTGCGATCTGATCGTTCTCTTTCATCGGGAGGGGATGAAGGCGGCGCAGGAGGGCGATTTCGCTCGGCGCAACGCCCTCGACCGCGAACGCTTCCTGGCGGAGCTGCACCACTTCCACCGCTACTTCGTCGGGCGGCTCGGAGCGCAACGACCTGCCGCGGGCGATGAGGCGATCCTGCAGCGCTTCTACGACGATCTCGCCGGGGAGTGCGATCGGTTGCCGCAGGTTTACTGCCATCGCGACTTTCAGTCGCGCAACCTGATGGTGCGTGACGGGCGCCTCGCCCTGATCGACTTCCAGGATGCCCGCCGGGGCCCTTACACCTATGATGCCGCTTCCCTGCTGCGCGATTCGTCGCTCGACCTGGAGGAGGACCTGGTCGACGAGATGCTGGCCCGGCTCGGCGAGCAACTCGCTCTGCCGCGCGAGGAGTTCCGTCGCGATTTCGACCTGACGGCGCTGCAGCGCAACATCAAGGATCTCGGCACGTTCGCCTATCAGGCGACGGAGCGCGGCCGGCGCGAATACCTCGAGTACGTGCCCCGCACCATCCGCTTCATCCGTAACACGCTCCGGCGCGATCGCCGCTACGACACACCGTACGCCGTTCTCGATCGTTTCATTCTCCGTGACCCCACCTGAGGGAGCGCCGGGACATGCCGTTCGTCCGCACTGATCGCCAGCCGCGCCCCCGCTCCGATCGCCGGCCGCTCGACGCGCGCCGTTTCGTTCTCTCCCTCGTCTGGCTCGCCCTGGCCCTCGGCCTCACCCTGGCCGCCGGCGTCAGCATCGGCAGCAGCGGCTACACGGTGCTCGATCTGTTCGACACCGAAGGCCGGTCGGGCGCGACGGCGGCGGGGGACGAACGGGCGCCCGGTATCGAAAAGGTCGACAGCCGCGCCATGGCGGCGACCATGATCCTCAGACTGCGTCTGCCGCGCCTGCTGCTGGCGGCGATCGCCGGGGCGGCGCTCGGCGCCAGCGGCGCGGTGTTTCAGGCGATTCTCCGCAACCCCCTGGCCGACCCCTACATCCTCGGCGTCTCGGGCGGGGCGGCGCTCGGCGCCTTCGCGGCGACGGCGGCCGGCCTGACGACGATCCTGCCGTTCGTTCCGGTGCGCGAGCTGGCGGCGTTCGCCGGCGCCATCCTCACCGTCGGCTTTATCTTCTCCCTCTCGCGGGTCGGCGGGAGGATCGCCTCGTACCCGATGATTCTGATCGGCGTCGTCACCAACACCATCTATCTGGCGTTCATCCTCTTCATCCAGACGCTGGTCGAGATGACCCGGCTGCACGGGCTCCGTATCTGGCTGGCCGGCTCCATTCCGATCGAGAGCTACCGCGTCATCGTTCCTCTCGGCGTGGTCGCCATCGCCTGTATCGGGGTGATGACGCTGTTCGGCCGGCACCTCAACCTGATCAGCGCCGGTGAGGAGGTCGCCCGCTCGCTCGGCATCACCGTCGAGCGCACCCGTCTCGGCTCTCTCCTGCTCGCGTCGCTGGTGACGGCGGCGGTGGTCTCGATCACCGGGCCGATCGGCTTCGTCGGACTGATCGTGCCGCACGCCACCCGGGCCCTGATCGGGCCCGATCACCGGCTGCTGCTGCCGGCCTCGGCGCTGGTCGGCGCGATCTTCCTGGCGGCCGCCGACACGGCGGCGCGAACATTGATGGCCCCGACCGAGCTGCCGGTCGGCGTGATCACCGCTCTGTGCGGCGGGCCGTTCTTCCTGTGGCTCTACCGGGCCCAGCGAGG
>CBDUYA010000350.1:0-2730 GCA_965371335.1 uncultured bacterium
GCCACTAGAGCGGCTCGCAGCGCTTCACGAGCGATTCTGAGCGCCCGTCGCCGGATTGGCGGCGGGCGCTTTCGCTTGGTGCGTTGAAAAGCCGTTCGGCACTGTGTTACGCTGAAGCTTCATATCGCTTCCCATCTTGACGGGGCACCGCCCATGCGTCTCACCCAGGATCAGATTGGTCAAATTGCGCGTCAGATCGTCCGCGGCCTCCTCAAGGAGGAGATGATCATCATCGATCAGCCGGCTCAGGCAACCGACCTTCTCGTCGAGGTCTTCGTGAAGGATTTCCAGGCTGAGGACGTTCTCAACGATGAAGTGCGCGATCTCCTGCAGAACTATACCGAGGAGATCAATCGCGGCATGGTGAACTACCAGGAGCTGTTCCGCAAGGTCAAGGCGAAACTGGCGCGCGAGCGCAAGATCGTGATTTGAGGCCATGCCATGAAACTGAGCCGCGAGAGATGCATCCACCTCAGCCATCTGGCCATCAATGCTTTCGAGGACGACGACCGCATCGACTTCCTGAGCGAGATGAACGACGTTCGACTGAAGATCCTGAAGGTCCTGGAAAACGAGATGGCCCGCGAGGAGGAGATCGAGGAAATGGTGCGCCGCAAAATCACCTCGCAAAAGAGGGATATCCCGGTCGGCAGCCCCGAGTGGGAAGTGTTGTTCCGCAAGTACTACGAGGAAGAGATGAACAAGATCCGCAGAGTCCGCGAATAGGTCCCGTGCCCCTCCGCGCGATATCCCCGTTCTTTGCGCCCCGCAGATGAGCCTCCGCCGACAGATCGTCATAGGCACCGCCGGACACATCGACCACGGCAAGAGCCAGCTGGTCAGGGCCCTCACCGGGACCGATCCGGATCGTCTCAGAGAGGAGAAGGAGCGCGGCATCACCATCGATCTCGGATTCGCCCACCTCACCCTTGAGGACGGGACGCACATCGGCTTCGTCGATGTTCCTGGACACGAGCGGTTCGTCAAGAACATGCTGGCGGGGGTCGGCGGGATCGACCTCGTCCTGCTGGTGATTGCCGCGGATGAGTCGGTCAAGCCCCAGACCAGGGAACACTTCGACATCTGCCGGCTGTTGAGGGTGCCGCGCGGCGTGGTGGCGCTGACCAAGGTCGATCTGGTGGAGCCGGAGATACTCGATCTTGCGCGTCTCGAAGTGAGGGAATTCCTGGCCGGGTCGTTTCTTGAGGGCGCGCCGATGGTGGCGGTCAGCAGCCGGACGGGCGCCGGACTCGACGACCTGAAGACGACACTGGCGCGGGTCGCTGGGGAGGCGCCGGTGCGGCCGGCGGCGGCCCTGATGAGGCTTCCGATCGACCGGGCATTCACCATTAAAGGCTTCGGGACGGTGGTGACCGGCACCCTGATCTCCGGCACCATCCATGAAGGGGACGAGGTGGTCGTTCTGCCGCGGCCGGTGACGGCCCGGGTGCGGGGCCTGGAAGTCCATAATGCGACGACTTCGGCCGCCATCGCCGGTCAGCGGACGGCGATCAACCTGCAGGGCGTCAATGTCGGCGACCTCGCGCGAGGCGACGTCCTGACCGTTCCGGGTGTGCTGCAGCCGACCCACCTCCTCGATGTTGAGCTGGAGTGCCTCCCCGACGCGCCGGGGCCGATCAAGGACCTCGCGCGTGTCCGTTTTCACCACGGGGCGGTGGAAATCCTGGCCCGGGTCAAGCTGCTGGGCGGGGGAGTGGTGCCGCCCGGCAAAGTCTCGTTCGCCCAGTTGCGGCTCGAACGACCGACCGTGGCGCTGCCGGGGGACCGGTTCATCCTGAGGCGTTACTCACCGAGCCTGACGGTCGGGGGCGGGCGAATTCTCCACAACCGTCCCGCCAAGCTCCGGTCGTCGACGCCGCATGGGCGGGAGAGGTTCGTCCGGTTGGCCGACCCCTCGCCGGGGACCGCGCTGATCGAGTTGATCGGAGAATCGGCGGCCTCAGGGATCGACACGACCACGCTGCGCGCCCGCACCGGGCTCGATGCGGGCGATGTCAGGCGGAGCATCGCGGCGGCAATCGCGGCGGGGACCATTGTGTCCCTGCAGACCAACCCGCGGCGCTTCATTGCCGGGACGGTCTATGGTGAGCTTGGAGACCGGGTGACCAGGGCCCTGAAGGAGTTCCACCGCAGGGAGCCGCTGCACGAAGGTTTGCCGCGGGAGGAGATTCGCACCCGGGTGCTGGCCGATGCACATCCCGAGGTCTTCCGCTGCCTGCTGGCCGATCTTATCGGCCGCGGTGTAACGCGGCAGGAGAAGGACCGCGTGGCTCTCGCCACGCATCGGATCGACTTCAAGCCGAAGGAATCGCAGCTCCTGAGAGATCTGGAAGACGCGTTTCTCGCGGCGGGAACCAATCCGCCCTCGCTGCAGGAGGTCACCTCGCGGTTGAAGGCCAGTCCGGGGGAGGCCGGAAAGCTGCTGCACCTGCTCCTCTCCCGGGGCCGCCTGGTCCGGATTCCCGATGCCAGAGTGTTCCATGTCGATGCCATCGAGGCGCTCAAGCGGCGCCTCTGGGAGAAGCGGGTGGAGAATTCCACGATCGATATCGGGGAGTTCAAGGGACTCAGCGGCACCAGCCGGAAGAACGCGATCCCGCTGCTCGAATATCTCGACCAGATCCATGTAACCCGCCGCGAGGGGAACGTCCGGGTTATCCTGCCGCCGCCCAGGAGCATCCCCGGGACGAATTGACAGCCCCGGCGAGG
>CBDUYA010000351.1:0-2705 GCA_965371335.1 uncultured bacterium
CAATGCGGGCCTCCCGGCTGCGGATCGCCCTGGCGCAGGTCGCCCCAGCCCTCGGCGATCTGTCGGAAAATGTCGCGATGCATCTTCGCGTCGCGCGCACGGCGCTGCGACGGGGCGCCCGGCTGCTGGTGTTTCCCGAGCTCAGCCTCACCGGATACAGGCTGCAGGACCTGGTCCCCGAAGTCGCCGTCCGTCTGGACGATCCCGCCCCGCTCCGCCCGCTCCTCGACCTCAGCCGCCGCATCTCGCTGATCGTCGGGCTGGTGGAGGAGTCGGAGAGGCACCGGTTCTATAACAGCGCCCTGTTTCTCGAAGGTGGCCGCATCCGCCACGTTCATCGCAAGGTTTACCTGCCGACGTATGGCATGTTCGAGGAGGGTCGATATTTCTCGGCCGGAGACTCCCTGCGCGCGTTCCGCTCACGCCTTGGACGGATCGGCATGGCGGTCTGCGAGGACATCTGGCATCCGCCCGCCGCGCTCATCCTGGCGCAGGACGGCGCCGACTACCTGTTCGTCCTGGCCAATGGCCCGACCCATGGAATCAACCGGCAGGGTGAGCCGCTCAGCCAGCAGACCTGGAACGACCTGCTCAAGGTGACGGCGCAGATCCAGACCGTGTTCGTCGTTTGCGCCAACCGGGCCGGTTGTGAGGATGGCGTCACTTTCGGCGGCAGATCCAGCGTCCACGACCCGCTCGGCCACCTGGTGGCGCAGGGCAAGCTCTTCGACGAGGACCTGGTGGTGTGTGATCTCGAGCGCTCCGCGCTGCGAGGGGCACGGACCGCCTATCCTCTACTGCGCGACGAACGGCTTCCCCTCCTGTCACGCGAGGTCCTCCGCCTGCTCGCCTCGCCCGCAACCGAACGCGGATCGGGTGGCGCATGAAGATCGTCCTGCTTGTCGCGGCATAACGCAATTCACGGGCAGGGCTAGCCAACCCTGTTGACGAGGTCCCTGACTCCCTCGATCGATACGGTCACCTTATCGCCGGCGGCGATCGATGGCCCGACGGGACAGGAGGTATCGAACCCCTTGGCGCGCGTGAACTGAACGTCGCGTCACTCCAGGCGCGGGCGACGAGGTCATTATGTCGCCACGGTTCGGCAGCAGGATGGAGGGCGGTTCAGAAAAAGGAGCGGCTCGTCCGGGACCCGTTGCCAGGTTCGGCGGTGTGCGCTCGATATTTGCGGCCGCTGCAGACGATCTTCTCCGCTGTGCAGGGCGGCAGCCAGGTCAGCCCGGCAAGCAACCGGCTTTCGCCGGCGGGTGCGGGGCCGGTAAATGGGTCCCCCGCAGCTCGCGTACCTGATCGCCTTCGAGCAGAGCGTAGAAAGTGCGGCCGCCATCAGCCAGGCAGGCATGGCGCCGCGGCGCCGTCATTGAGGAGGACTTATTTCGCCCGCTCGAGGTATTTCCCTTCGGCTGTATCGACCCGCACGACTTCGCCAATCTCGACGAACTGCGGCACCGTCACCTGCAGCCCGGTCTCCAGAGTAGCTGGCTTGCCGCTGCCGCTCGCCGTCGCCCCCTTCATGCCGGGTGGCGTCTCGACGACCTTAAGATCGACCGCCGTCGGCAGATCAATCCCGATCGCCCGCTCCTCGAAGAACTCGACCACCAGTGTCATGTTCGGCGTCATGTACTTGACCGCCTCACCCAGCGTATTGGGAGTGAGCACCACCTGCTCATAGGTCTCGGTGTTCATGAAGTGGTACTCATCCCCTGACGCGTAGAGGAACTCCATCTCGCGTTCTTCGAGATCGGCCTTCTCGATCCGATCCTCGGAGCGGAACCGGTACTCAAAACTGTTACCGCTCTTCAGATTGCGCAGCTTGGTCTGCACGAAGCCGCGCTTGTTGCCGGGGGTCATATGCTGCACGGTTATCACGCGGCAGAAATTGCCGCCGTGGAGAATGGCCATACCGGGTCGTAGAAGTGTCGCCTGGATCATCTGCGGATCTCTCTCCTTCCGGCGCTGTCTTGGGTCGCGCGCATTATAGCGTCGCGACCCTCACGATCGCAACCAGAGCCCGGCGGCTCGACCGATGGAGGGATACCGGCCACCGGAACCGCACTCCCCTCGCCGTACAGGCGATCGCACCACAGATCGAGCGCCAGCAGCGTGAACAGCGGCTTGCGATGATCCGCCTGACGCGACAGGTGTTCCCGCAACAACGCGGACACGCCCTCGAATGCCAGCAAACCTCGCGCTTCGATCCGCTCGCGCGAGAAACGCCGGCGGAGGCCGGCACCGAGCCCATCGAGGACCCACCGCGAGAACGGGATGTTGAAGCCGCGCTTACGGCGCGTCAGGATCTCCTGCGGCAGCCGGTGGCGCACAGCCTTCCTCAGGATTGCCTTGCCGGTGATGCCGCGGAGCTTGAGATGGGAGGGCAGAGCGGCGACGAACTCGACCAGGTCGTGATCCAGGAACGGCGCCCGTGCCTCGAGGGAAGTCAGCATCGTGGCGCGATCGACCTTGGTCAGTAGATCGTCCTGCAGGTACAGGGTAAAATCAGTGTACAGCAATCTGGCGAGGTCGTCCGGGAACCGCTTTCCCTTCAGACCGGCCCGGGCGGACTCCAGCGCGTCATCCTCTCCGAGCAGATCGAGAACCTGAGGTGCGATGACCGTGGCGTGGGGCGGCGGCGACCGGCCGCCCACCCAAGCGTGGGGACGCGCGATCAGAGCCAACAAGACACC
>CBDUYA010000352.1:0-2688 GCA_965371335.1 uncultured bacterium
ATGCTGTACGAGAAGCTGGAGTTCCCTGAAGCGCTGCGGCTCCTGGCGGGACGCTACGGCATCCCGCTGCCGGCGCCCGGCGGCCCGGCGGGGAGCGAGCGGCAGAAGGTGCTGACGGTCAATCGTCATGCCCTGCGGTTCTTCCGGGAAGAGCTGCAGCGTCCGGGTGGAGAGAGAGCCCGGACGTATCTGGCGGCGCGTGGCCTCAATGCCGGCACGATCGATGCATTCCGCCTTGGGTACGCGCCCGACGGCTGGACCGCGCTGAAGGATCACCTCGGGCGCAGCCTGGCAGGATCACCGGACGGCGATCGCCAGGGCCTCATGGCCGGTCTGCTGGCACAGAAGCAGGAGACCGGGCGAACGTACGACAGGTTTCGGGAGCGGGTCATCTTCCCGATCTTCAGCCTGGCCGACGAGGTCATCGGGTTCGGAGGGCGCCTGCTCGGCGACGGCGAGCCGAAGTATCTGAACTCGCCCGAGACGGCGGCCTTCAGCAAGGGCGACAACCTGTACGGGATTCTGTCGGCCCGGGAGGCGATTCGTCGCGAAGGCTACGTGGTGCTGGTGGAGGGATATATGGATGTCATCGCCCTCCACTGCGCCGGGATCGCGCAGGCGGTCGCCACGCTCGGCACCGGCTTCACCTCCGGGCACGTCCGGTTGCTGAAGCGGTTCACGGAGCGGGTGGTGATGAACTTCGACCCCGATGCGGCCGGCCGCTCGGCGACCCGGCGGAGCCTCGAGGTGCTGCTGGAGAACGGCTTCGACGTGCGGGTCGTGTCGTTGCCACCCGGCAAGGACCCCGACCTGTACGTGAAGGAGAACGGGGCCGACAAATATAAAGATCGGTTGCAGGGAGCGCTGCCGTATTTCGAGTATCTGACGCGCGAGGTCGCGCTGCGGATCGATCTCAAGGGCACCGCCGGGAAAATCGCGGCGCTGAACGAGGTTCTCCCCTTCCTGGCCCGGATTGACAACCCGATCCGGCGGGCCGGGTACGTCGAGCTGATCGCCACGGTCTTCGGCATCGAGGACCGGATGGTGCTGCAGGAGCTGAAGGAGGCGGTGCGCGGGCGCCAGCGCGCCGTCGGCCCGCGGGCCGCCGCGGCCCTGCGGGAAGGGCGGCGGCTGAACGAGGCCGAGGCGAGGCTGGTGCGGTCGCTCATGGACGTCCGCGAGGTACGCGACGTCCTGCTGGCCGAGATCGAAGAGGACGATATCGCGGCGAGCGGCATCGTCGAGATCGTCAGGGCGGTCCGCCGCCAGGTGGAAAATGGAGATGAGGTGACGTATCCTCAAATCGGAGCGGAGATCAGCGACGATGCGCGCAGCGTACTGACACGAATCGCGGCCATGTCCTATCCCGCCCCGAATATCGAGGACGGACGCAGTTGCCTGGTGGGGCTGCGGGCAAGACGTTTCCGGCAGCAGATGAGCGACATCCAGAAGCGGCTGGAAGCGGAGAAGGGCGCGGCGGAGATCGATGAACTGCTCCGTCGCAAGGTGTCACTGAAGAAACGGATCGAGGCGCTCGGCCAGGCCTCGGCTTGAGGAGGAGCCCCCCGTGGGTATCGAAGAAAAATACGAAGAGGTCAGACATCTCATCAACCTCGGAAGAGAGCGCGGGTATCTCCTGTACGACGAGATCAACGACGTGCTGCCCGAAGAAATCCATTCTCCCGAGGATCTCGACGACATGTTCTTGCTGTTCGACTCGCTCGGCATCGTCATGGTCGATTCCGAGGAGAAGTACAAGGCCAGGGTCGAAGAGAAAACGACCGGGAAGGGCGAGCAGGAAGAGCCGGCCAAGGTCGACCTGAGCCCCGGCAACCTGGAAAAGACCAACGACCCGGTGCGCATGTACCTGCGCGAGATGGGGACCGTCCCGCTGCTGACGCGGGAGGGCGAGGTCGAGATCGCCCGGAGACTCGAGCGGGGCGACAACAATGTCGTCAAGTCGCTGTCGCGCAGTAAGTTCGTCATCAGCCACCTGCTCGACTACGCCCAGCGCATCCGGGCCAGGCAGATCCGGGTCGAGGAGCTGATCGTGGTCGTCAGCGGCGACGCCGAAGAGGGGAGCGCGGACAGAAAGCGGCGCCAGGTTCTCGATGCGATGAACCGCGTCAATCGCCTCACGCGCAAGCTCGATCAGCACCAGAAGCACCTCAACCGGCTGACCGAGGGGTCGAAGCGCTACCGCCAGATCCAGTACGCCCTGGCACGCTCCAGGGTGCAGGTCGGCCGGGTAATCCGCGACATGAGGATCTCGAACGTCAAGATCCGCATGCTGTCGAAGAAGGTCAAGGAGACGGCGATCCACCTCGACGACCTCGGGCGCAACATCAAGTCGTTCCAGCGCCGCCTGAAGCTGACCAAGGACCGGAAAAACCGCGCCGATCTGCGCGACAAGATCAAGACGACGACACTGGCGGTCAGCCGCGTGGCGAAGGAGATGGGGACCACCGTCGGCGAGATTCGCCAGACCGCGTTCGGCATCCGCTCCGGCGAGGCGATGGCCGCCAAAGCAAAGTCGGAGCTGGTCGAAGCGAACCTCCGCCTGGTCGTCTCGATCGCCAAAAAGTACACCAACCGCGGGCTGCAGTTCCTCGATCTGATTCAGGAGGGGAACATCGGCCTGATGAAGGCGGTCGACAAGTTCGAGTACCGGCGCGGCTACAAGTTCTC
>CBDUYA010000353.1:0-2683 GCA_965371335.1 uncultured bacterium
GTTCCGGATCCTGGCTGCCGATCGCCCTCCTGCTCACCGTCGGGATCGCGGCCGTCGCCGCGATCAGCCAGCAGTGGAAGGGCGACGATAAGCAGGCTGCCAGTTTCCCGGTGTCACAGAATCTCTCCCCCCGCTCCAATCCGGCATCGGCCTCATCCATGCAGTCCGACGGCCGGTTCGTGGGAGGTCCTGCGGCAGGTGCCGCGGGGCGACGACAGGCCAGGGAAACATTGCGGGGACATCTCGGCCGGCGCCTGCAGGCCCGCGACCGGGCCGACCTGGTGATCGTGGAGACCGACCACGACATCCTGCCGAACGGCGATCTCGAAGTGACAGGGCGGGTCAAGAACAACGGCACCGCCTCGGCCAGCCAGGTGCGGGTGAGGGTGCGGATCATCGGCAACGATGGGATAGTCGCGGCCCAGGCGGAGAGCAAGCTTCAGCCCGATACGCTGGCCCCCGGCGCCAGCGCGCCGTTCACCACCTTCTTCCATTACGACGGGCCGGTCGGCACCATCAGCACCGAGATTGTCTGGTCCCAGTAGGAGCCTGCAGGCGCTTTCAATCCCGCTCTCTCGACCGGTCTTTTTCTTCGCGCGAGGCGCTTCCGGCCACCCGCGTCGCGTGGTGAATGTAGTGCAGCCCCGATGAGATGGTCATCGCCAGCGTCAGCCATACGAGAACGCCGATGATGAGCGGCGAGGGCCGCGCAATGGTGTTGCAGAGCAGAACGGTCCCGACGGTCACCACCTGGATCACGGTGGTCGCCTTCCCCAGAAAGGTCGGCTTGAAGCCGATGAATCCGGTGGTGAGATGAATGACCAGAGAGACCATGACGATGAAAACGTCGCGGCTGATGGTGACGATGGTGAGATAAACCGGCAGGTGGTTGACCGCCTCGAATTCGGGGAAGGTCTGCGGATGATCAGGAATCGAGAGGACAATGAACAGCGCGGTCATCAGGATCTTGTCAGCCATCGGATCGAGAAACGCCCCCAGCTCCGAGCTCTGCTCGTAGCGGCGGGCGATGATCCCGTCGAGCGCATCGGTCAGTCCCGCGATGATAAACACCAGCAGGGCCCAGGCAGGATTATTGGAGAGGATCAGGGTGATCAGAAGCGGGATCATCCCCATTCGGACGATGGTGATCTGGTTGGCGATCGTCAGGCCCATCGTTTTTTGCTCCGCAACGGTCAGCCGCGTTCCTTCGAGTTCTTGCGCGGCTCAGGCCCGCCTGGCTCGCCCGGCCCGGACTCGCCCCCGCTGCCCGACTTGCCGGTCGGCCCGGCCGCACCTTTCGGGACCGGCTTCTTTCCCTTGCCTCCCTCACCTAACTGGATCGCATTGCTGAACGTGCGCGACACCGAGAGGGTGGCAATCGCGTGCTTGAAGATCATCTGCTCCAGGCCGCGATCCTCGAGGATCAGGGTATAGCGGTCGAACGACCGGATCCGCCCTGTCAACCTCTTGCCGCCGTTGAGAAGAACGGTCAGCCAGGCGCGCTCGCGGCACGCCCGCCCGAGGTAGGCATCCTGGATATTCACCGATCCGCCGTCTCCGTCCATCGGTACCCCCGTGCCGTAAGTTGCCGTTCCGCGTGCTCCAGCGGCGCCCGGAACATATCCGCTCCATCCGGTTCCAGGTGAAACCATGAAACCCGAGGTTCCGCCAGAAACCAGGTCAACTGCCGTTTCGCATAGCGACGCGTGTTGCGCCGCGTCAGCGCGATGGCCTCTTCCAGCGCCCGCTCCCCCGCCAGATAGGCCAGGCATTCGCGATAGCCAAGCGCTTTGAATGCATTCGCTGCCGGCGGACATCCGCCGGCGACCAAGTCCCGCACCTCCTCGATCAGTCCGCCGGCGAAGAAGCGGTCGACGCGCGCATCGATCCGCCGGTACAGAGCCTCACGATCCATGTTCAGTCCGATCTTGACCGCATCATAGCGATCCGCTCCGAACGGCGACTCGCGGATCCACTCGGTCAGGCTGCGACGGGTCGCGAAGAACACCTCCAGCGCCCGCACCACACGCTGCCGATCGCGCGGCCCGAGGCGGCGCGCCGCCTCGGCATCGACCCGCTGCAGCATGCGATGCAGGTACGGATCGCCGTGCTGACGGGCGGCTTCGCTGAGGCGCGCCCGAATCGCCTCGTCCCTCCGCGGCGCCTCGACGATTCCCCTGAGCAGACCGCGCAGATAGAGCCCGGTGCCCCCGACGAGCACCGGCAGCCGCCCCCGTTCGCGGATGGATGCAATCGTCCGCTCTGCATACCGCACGAAATCGCCGAGCGAAAAATCCTCCCCCGGCTGCGCCAGGTCGATCCCGTGATGGATGGCCCTCCGTTGCTCCGCCGTATCCGGCTTGCTGGTGCCCGCGTCGAGTCCACGATACACCTGCATCGAGTCGACGCTCAGCAACTCCCCGCGAAAGCGCTCGCACACCCGCAGGGCGAACTCGCTCTTGCCGACGGCGGTCGGACCGACAACTGCAAGAATAAGAGGTCGCGCCTGCTTCTCCACCGCCGCTCAGCGACCCCTCTCGCGTTCGCGATATTGATTGATCGCCTCGCTGCGATGATCGTCGCAGTACACCCATCCGCGAGCCACGCGCCGGCTGCACCGGGGGCAGGTTCGACCTGCAAACACCGCTCTCGCGCGGCCAGCGATCCAGAGAAGGACACCTCC
>CBDUYA010000354.1:0-2677 GCA_965371335.1 uncultured bacterium
ATCGCCGGATCCTCTCTGGGGCATGTTCTCACCACCGACATCCCCGAGGTGCAGCATCTGCAGGACTGGCGCCCCGCCGTTCTGACCACTCTGTACAGCGCCGACGGCGAGATTCTGCACCAATTCGGGGCGGAGAAGCGGATCATTGTGGCGCTCGACCAGATCCCGGAGACCTTTCTCAACGCCCTGATCGCCACCGAGGATGCGCACTTCTACGCTCATGTCGGCATCGATCCGACCGGCATCGCCCGGGCGATCATAACGGACATCATCCGCCTCAAGAAAGCGCAGGGCGCCAGCACCATCACCCAGCAACTGGCCCGCTCGCTCTACCTCAAACCGGAAAAGACCATCCGTCGCAAGCTGCAGGAAATGCTGCTGGCGCTGCAGATCGAAAAAACCTTCACCAAGGACGAAATCCTCAACTTCTACTGCAATCAGGTCTACATGGGGCATGGCCGCTACGGCGTCGAGGCGGCCTCGCGATATTACTTCGGTAAGCCGGCGAGCGAGATGATCCTCGCCGAATCGGCCCTGGTCGCGGGGCTCGTGCAGCGACCGGAGGCGTACACCCCGTTCCGTGCTCCCGAGCGCGCCATGGCCCGCCGCCGGCATGTTCTGCGTCGCATGACGAGCGAGGGGATGATCAGCGTCGAACAGCAGCGGGAGGCGGCTGATGATGAGGTCGTGGTCTCCCGCCAGCCGGAGGAGGACAACGTCGCCCTCTATTTCATTGAGGAGGTGCGGCGCTATCTGCAGGCCAGGTACGGCGACGAGGCCCTTTACCAGGGCGGCCTCGAGGTCTACACCACCCTCGACTCGGTCGCCCAGAGGGCGGCGCACGACGCCGTCTTCGAGGGACTCAGAGCGCTCGACAAGCGACAGGGATTCCGCCCCCTCGAAGAGAACCTCCTCGAAGATGCCGCCGCGCAGACGGACGGGGACGACGCACAGGAGGAGCAGGCCGGCACCGACGGCAAGGAGAGCGTCGACGAAGAGGACGTGCCGCAGGACGACCCGCTCGAGACCTTCACCCACCCCTCGTGGCGCCGCCGCCCCGTCGCCGGCAGGCTGCGCCACGGCCTGCTCACCGAGGTCAGCCGCTCGGCCGCCAAGGTCAAGCTGGGCGAGTACTCAGCGGAGATCGACCCGGGTGCCATCGACTGGACCAGGGAAAAGTCGCTGAACAAGGTCTTTGAGGTCGGCGACGTCGCGCCGTTCCTCATCGAGGCCATCGACGAGGCGGAGAAGACGATGAAGGTCAAGCTCGATCAGATCCCCCTCGTCGAGGGAGCACTGATCGCCATCGACCCCGGAACCGGAGAGATCCGCGCCCTGATCGGCGGCTACGACTTCAACCGCAGCGAGTTTAACCGGGCGGTGCAGTCGTATCGCCAGGCCGGTTCGGCCTTCAAGCCATTCGTCTACGTGGCGGCACTCGATGCCGGGTACTCTCTCGGCAGCGTCATCTTCGACGAGCCGACCGTATTTCTCGATCCGGCGACCGGCGATCATTTCCAGCCCAATAACTTCACGCGCCGGTACTACGGGGGGACGACGCTGCGCCGGGCGATGGAGAAATCGCGCAATATCGTCTCGGTCAAGCTCCTCAACCAGGTCGGCTACGGCCGCACCATCGATCTCGCCCGCCGCCTCGGCATCCGCAGCCCGCTGCAGCCGTACCCTTCACTGGCGCTCGGCACGATGGAGGTGTCGCTCATCGACCTGACCACCGCCTATTCGGTGTTCCCCAATCAGGGGGTGCGCGTCGAGCCGCACTTCATCCGCTACGTGACCGACTGGGAGGGGACGATTCTCGAGGAGGCAAAGCCGAAGATCACCGAGGCGCTGCCGGCCGACGTCGCCTATCTCACCACTTACGTCCTCGAAGGGGTCACCGCCTCGGGCACCGGCGCCGCCGCCCGCGTCCTCAAGCGGACCGTCGCCGGCAAGACCGGCACCACCGACGATCTGGCCGACGCCTGGTTCGTCGGCTTCAGCCCGACGCTGGCGGCCGGCGTCTGGGTCGGCTTCGACCAGAAGAAATCGCTCGGCCCGCGGGAAACCGGAGCCCGGGCGGCCCTGCCGATCTGGATCGACTTCATGAAGGGAGCGCACGCCGGCATCCCGCCCGAACGCTTCACCCGCCCCGCCGGAATCGTCTATGTGCCGATCGACCGCGATACCGGACTGCGGGCCACCGTCGATTCGAGCTGCCCGACACCGATTCTGGAGGCGTTCATCGAAGGGACGGAGCCGACCACGCCCTGCTCGGAGAAGGAGCACTTCCGGCACGGTCTCCCCTATTTCCTGCAGAGCTTCGAAGTCAACCGCCATCTGGAGCTGCGCGTCGAACCGGAATTCATCGTGCGCCTGATTCAGGAAGGTGTGGGCGACGTCGAGCTGATGCCGAACGGCCGGGAGCTGCTGCTGCGCGGCCGGGGGGATGAGCCGGCGCGCACGGTGCGCCTGGATCTCAGCCGCCGCGAGCGCCGCGATCTGTTCGATCTGCTGATGGAGGCGGAGCTGGCGGCCTACGACGAGTTCATGCTCGACGACCCGATCCCGGAGGGCGACGGCCTGGAGCCGGTCGGGGGGGACGGGCGCCCCGCCACCATCGTCCCGATCCGCTATGACAAATTGTTGTAGATATGCGCCTTCTGCAGCTTGCCCGAAA
>CBDUYA010000355.1:0-2661 GCA_965371335.1 uncultured bacterium
CGGGACCATGATCTACAACCAGAAGGACGGCCAGTTCGTGCCGCGCAAGGGCCCGCTGTTCGCCAACATCATTCTGGCGGACGAGATCAACCGGGCGCCCGCCAAGGTGCAGTCGGCCCTCCTCGAGGCGATGCAGGAGAAGCAGGTCACCATCGGTGACACGACCTATCCCCTCGAACAGCCGTTCCTGGTGCTGGCCACGCAGAATCCGATCGAACAGGAGGGGACCTACCCGCTCCCGGAGGCGCAGGTCGACCGGTTCATGCTCAAGATTCTGGTCGATTATCCGAGCAAGAGCGAAGAACGCGAGATTCTCGATCGGATGACCGGCACCGAGATCCCACAGGCGCAGCGCCTGATCACGACCGACGACATCATGCGCGCCCGTCAGGTGGTCGCCCAGATCTACATCGACACGCGCATCAAGGACTACATCGTCGAGCTGGTCATGGCGACCCGGCGGCCCGAAGAGTACAAGCTGGACCTCAAGGGGCTGATCCAGTACGGCGCCTCGCCGCGCGCCACCATCTTTCTTACCACGGCCGCCAAGGCGCACGCGTTCGTGCGCGGCCGTGGCTACGTCACGCCCGAAGACATCAAGTCGGTGGCTTTCGACGTCATGCGGCACCGCATCATTCTCAGCTATGAGGCTGAAGCGGAGGACGTCACCACCGAGCAGATCATTCAGAGAGTGCTCGATACCATCGAGGTTCCCTGACCGGGGGCCTCACAACATCTCGTCCGGTTGATGCTGCCTGCTGAAATTCTCAAGAAAGTGCGGCGGATCGAGATCCGCACCAACCGCCTGGTGAACGAATCGCTCGCCGGGGAATATCACTCCATGTTCAAGGGACGCGGCATGGAGTTCTCCGAGGTGCGGGAATACCAGTTTGGCGATGACATCCGCACCATCGACTGGAACGTCACCTCCCGCATGGGGCATCCCTACGTCAAGAAATATGTCGAGGAGCGCGAGCTGACGGTCATTCTGCTGGTCGATTTCTCCGCTTCGGGTCAGTTCGGAACGCGGCGGCAGTTCAAGCGCGAAATCGAGGCGGAGATCTGCGCCATCCTGGCGTTTTCCGCCATCAAGAACAGCGATCGGGTCGGGTTGATCGCCTTCACCGATCAAATCGAGAAGTTCCTGCGGCCCCGCAAGGGCAAGGACCACGTGCTGCGCGTGATCCGCGAGGTGCTCTACTTCCAGCCGCAGGGCCGGGCGACCGATCTCGGCATGGCGTTGCAGTACATGTACAAGACGATCACCAAGCGCAGCGTCGTGTTCGTCATCTCCGATTTCATGAGCCGCGACTACACGCAGCCGTTGCGCGTGGCGGCGCACAAACACGATGTGATCGCCATCACGGTGACCGATCCGCGCGAGGAGGACATCCCGCCGGTCGGACTGATCGAGCTGGAGGATGCCGAGTCGGGAGAAACGACGCTGATCGACTCGTCCGACAGGCACACGCGGGAGATGTTCCGGCGCTGGGCCCGGGAGCGGCGGGCGAACCGGGAGGCGTTCTTCCGCGCCGTGGGGGTCGACTCCCTCGAGCTGCACACCGACCGCCCCTACGAGGTGCCGCTGGTCCGGTTCTTCCACCGGCGCGCGCGCAGGATGGCGCGATGACATGGCGCACCCTGCTCCCGGGACTCGTTCTGCTGTTGGGGATCATTCCGGCGCAGATCGTGGGCGAAGAGGCCGCGCCGCCGCCCGCCGGCGTGGAGCTCAGCGTCGAGGCGGATCGGATGGCGGCGACCATCGGCGATCCGATCGATCTGACGGTGCGCCTGATCGTTCCCGCGGGCGCCGAGGTCCGATCGTTCGCTCCGGACGAAGGGCTGGCGGCGCTGAACATCCTCGAGCGGAAGGTCGAGCCGGCCCGCCCGCGTGAGGACGGCGGGCAGGAACAGGTCCTCCGGTTCCGGGTGGCAGCCTATGATCTCGAGGGGATCGAGGTGCCGGCGCTGCAGGCGATCGTGGTCGAGGCCGGAGGGCGGGAAACGACGGTGACCAGCGCCCCGCTCAGCATCACCATCGCGTCGGTGCTGGCCGAGGGTGATTCCGAGCAGGCCGACATCAAGTCGCCGGCGTTCATGCAGGTCGCCCGCATCTGGCCGTGGCTGCTGCTCGCCCTGCTGCTGCTCGCCGCCGGCGCCTGGTGGCTCTGGCGGCGGCGCCGGGCCGAACCGGAAGAGGGGGCGTCAGCTCCGGCGACGCCGCCCCAGCCGGCGCACGTCGTCGCCTACGCCGAGCTGGAGCGTCTCCTCTCCTCAGGGCTGCTGGAGCGGGGCGCCGTGAAGGAGTTCTACATCGAGCTGGCCGAAATCCTCAAGCGCTATCTCGGAGCGCGCTTCGGCATCGACACCTTCGAGCGCACCACCAGCGAAATACTCGAGGCGCTGCGCGCCAGGCGGATCTCCATCAAGGTCAAGACGGCGGCGGCCGAGTACTTCGTCGCCTGCGACATGGTGAAGTTCGCCAAGTTCGACGCCGCGGCGGACGAGACCCGGGTGACGGTGGAGCGGGCCTATCGCATCATCGACGAGACGAAACGGGCGCCGGCGTCCCCCGCGCCTGCGCCGGCCCCGGTCGCCGGAGGTCCTGCCGTCGCGGGGAGCGCGCCATGACCACCTTCCGGTTCGCGAACCCCGGGGGCG
>CBDUYA010000356.1:0-2656 GCA_965371335.1 uncultured bacterium
ATCCGTCCACCAGGCACCTCGACCGGGAAAATCAAGGAGACCCGATGAAGCAGGATCAGGGAATCAGTCCGGAAAGGCCCGGCCGCACGCCTCAGCCTCACCGCCTGCCGAGAACCAGCGGCGTGGCCACCGAACGGATCGTCCGCGCCGTGCCGGCCCGCGTCCTGATCCGGCCGGCCCGCCCTGACGATCTCGAGGAAGCGACGCTGCTCGAACGCCGCATATGGGGTCGCATGGCGGCCAACATGAACGAGCTGCAGCGGCGCCTGTTCGCCCTGCCGGAGGCGTTCCTGCTGGCCGAGCTGCGGCGCCCCGGTCGCCGGGAGCAACTGGTCGGCATGACCAACGGCCTGATCTGGACGCGCGATTCACCCCGCTCCTACTCACAGTATGAGAAGATGCTCCCGTCCTCCTCGCACAACCCCCGGGGAGACGTTCTCTACCTCAGCTCTCTCGGCGTCGATCCCGCCCTGCGCGGCCGCGGGATCGGGCTGAAACTCCTGCTGGAGGCGCTGGAAGTAGGACGACGGCGCCACCTCAAAATCATCCGTCTGATCGCCAATCACCGCAGCCAGCAGCTCTATACGAGGGCCGGATTCCACGTGGTGCGCGCCCTGCCGCGGATCTTCCGGCAGTACCGCGACCTGATGCCGCAACCGGTGCTCATGGAGCATTCGCTGTCCTGACCCGCCTGATGCCGGCCTCCCGCCCTATCGCGACCCGTTCCGAACGGGAAACCCAGCGCGCGGGAGAACGGCTCGGCATCACGCTCCGGGCCGGCGACACCGTTCTTCTGCATGGCGACCTTGGAATGGGCAAGACCGTGTTCGTGCGCGGCATCGCCGTCGCGCTCGGGGTGCCGGAGGAAGAGATCCGATCTCCCACCTTCACCTTCGTGAATCCCCATCAGGGACGGCTCCCCCTCTACCACGTCGATCTCTATCGCATTGAGAAGCCGGAAGACCTTGATGAACTGGGGCTGGAGGAGATCGTCGGGGGGGATGGGGTCGCACTGATCGAGTGGGGCGACCGTCTCGGTCCGTACCGCCCCGTCCGCCGGATCGAGGTCACCATCCTCGACGGAGGCGGCAGCAGACGCGAGATCCGCATCGACGATCGTCGCGATTGAAAGCGCGGAAGCGGGAGAGAGCGGCCTACTCGAGGCGGTAGTTCGGAGCTTCCTTGGTGATCACCACGTCGTGGGCGTGGCTCTCCTTCAGCCCGGCGGAGGTCGTCCGGATGAAGCGCGCGACCTTCCGCAGGGTGTCGATGTCCGCCGCTCCGCAGTATCCCATGCCGGCCCTGAGCCCCCCCACCAATTGCGGGATCAATCCCTGCAGGCTCCCCTTGTACGGCACCATGCCCTCGATCCCCTCCGGAACCAGTTTGTCCTCCCCCGCGGAGGCCTCCTGGAAATAGCGATCGGCGCTGCCGCGCCGCATCGCTCCGAGCGAGCCCATACCGCGATACGCCTTGAACGTGCGGCCCTGATAGAGGATCGTTTCTCCTGGTGACTCTTCGGTGCCGGCGAAGAGCGATCCGATCATGATCGCCGACGCCCCCGCAGCCAGCGCCTTGGTGATGTCGCCAGAGTATTTGACCCCTCCATCGGCAATGACCGGAACGCCGTGCTTCCGGCCGACCTCCGAACAATCTCTGATCGCCGTCACCTGGGGTACGCCCACGCCGGTCACGACGCGGGTGGTGCAGATGGAGCCCGGGCCGATGCCGATCTTCACCGCGTCGACGCCGAGCCGCATCAGGTCTTCGGTCGCCTCCGCCGTCGCCACGTTGCCGGCGATCAAATCAATCTTTGGAAACCGCTTCTTGATCTCCCCGACCATCCGCATCACTCCAGCCGAGTGACCGTGCGCGGTGTCGACGATGATCACATCGACCCTCGCGTCCACCAGGGCGCCGGCCCGCTCGAGTGTCTCGGCGCCAACTCCCACGGCTGCCCCGACCCGCAGCCGCCCGAGAGAATCCTTGCAGGCGCTGGGGTACTTGAACACCTTCTGGATGTCCTTGACCGTGATCAACCCCTTCAGGTGGTAATCGCGATCGATCACCAGCAGCTTCTCGATCTTGTGCTCGTGCAGGATCAGCTTCGCTCCCTCCAGGGTCGTGCCGACCGGCACGGTGATCAGATTCTCTTTGGTCATCACCTCGGACACCTTCAGATCGGTCCGCGTCTCGAAGCGCAGATCGCGGTTGGTGAGAATGCCGAGGAGCTTCCCATCCGGGGCGGTCACCGGCACCCCGGAAATCTTGTAACGCCGCATGAGATCGAGAGCATCGGAGATCCGCTGTTCCGGACCGACGGTGATCGGATCGACGATCATGCCGCTCTCGGAGCGCTTCACCTTGTCGACTTCACCCGCCTGCGCCTCGATCGCCAGGTTCTTATGAATGATCCCCATGCCGCCCTGCTGGGCCATCGCGATGGCCAGGCGCGACTCCGTCACGGTGTCCATGGCGGCGGAGATCAGGGGAATATTAATGCGGATGTTGCGGGTGAGACTGGTGGCGACGTCGACGCGCCCCGGCACGACATCCGACTTGCATGGAACCAGCAGGACATCGTCGAAGGTCAGCGCTTCCGGAATCGGACCATCCTTCATCGCTCTCTCCTCAGGCGGTCAAACGCGCATGCCGT
>CBDUYA010000357.1:0-2645 GCA_965371335.1 uncultured bacterium
GGCGCGACTCCTGGCGGATCAGGCCGGCACTTCGCTGGAGCGTCTGGCAGGGCTCCTGCTCGTCCTGTTCGGGCTGGTTTACGGGATCAGCGCTCCCTACAGGGAGGCGCGGGCGCACTCCCATGGTGGGAGGGATGCGCCGCCGCGGCATGTCCACGCCCACGGTCATCTGCTGGAACGCTGGTTTCACGGCGCCGTCAGCGCCGGGGCGCTGGTGGCGATCATCGGAGTGAGTCCATGTGTCCTGCTGCAGCCGATCCTGTTCGGCGCCGCCGCCCGGGGGCCTCTGGTGATGCTCGCCACCGCGGCAGGGTTCGCGATCTGCACACTCGGGACCATGGTCGGCGTCACCATAGTGGCGAGCCGCGGAATGCGGCGGAGCGATCTCCCCTTCTTCACGCGCTATGGCGACCTGCTGAGCGGCATGTTGATTGCGGGCACCGGGCTGTTCGTCATCGTTCTGGAGCTATGAATGAGGGATTTTCCCACGGGGTGAGCGCCGCGCTCCTTTACACGGCGATAACGATTCTGGTATAAATTCAACCGCTTGCCCGCGCGGCAATGTCGCCTCGAGAGCCCTGGATACGCTGCTGCAATTGAGAGGAACCCGGGTGACAGACCTGACCATTCGTGAGGCATCGCAACTGATCCGCAGGACACCGGCCACCATCCGCCGATACATCCGATCCGGCAGATTGAAAGCTGGAAAGCAGGCGGGGAAGTTCGGCGAGGAGTACCGGATTCGCCGCGATGATCTGATCGCGCTCGGATTCACGCCGGACGAATCGGAGGAGCGGGTGTCCGCGGCTCTGGTCCCCGCTCATGCGACACCGCGGGAGCATGTTCCCTCATCCGTGCCGATCGCGCTTTATAACGAGTTAATGATGAAGCACGAACAGCTGCTCGTGCAGTACGGCATGATCAGGGCGGGTGGCCAGAAACTTCTCGCGTACAAGGCCGAGGCCGATTCCCGGATCGAGGACCTGCGCCGCGCCGAAGAGCGCTACCAGAGACTGCGATCCCGGGCCGTGCGGGAGATCGGCTTTCTCCGCCAGCGCCTCAGGCAGGGCGAGGCGCAGATCGAAGAGCGGAACATCGAAATCACCCTCATGCAGGAGAAGCTGAAGAGGCTGGAGATGGCTGCGGCCGAGGCGGCTACGCTCGAAGGATTCGAGAGCCGCATCGGTGAAATTCGTGAGAAGGAGCGGACCATCGCGGAGCTCTCTCGCGCCGAGACCGCCGTCGACCCGGGGGGTGCCGATTCCGTGGTCGGATCCGGGGCAGGTTGGCGCCGGGGTGACGCACGGGGCTCCCGTGAGGAGGATCACTGAGCGGCAGCCGGTCGAGTCCGGCTCAGGAGATCCGTTTGTCTCGACGCGGGCGTCGGCTGTTGCGACGCTCTCCGGTCTGGGGATCGCCGGCCGACCTTCGCCTGCGGGCCCTTGGCGCCGCGCCGGTCATGCCTCCTCCAGCGGCTGGCGAACGTGAGGCCTGTTTTCGGGTGCCGCGTCGATCTCCGCCCGAGCGGGTTGCGCATTGTTCGAGGATTGCGCGTATCAGCCCCGCTTTCGTCATCCGATCGGTCTCCCGTGGCAGCTATGGTTCGCCGCAGCCTGAATGCGAATATAGGAGTGCCGGGGCCGTGATCAAGGAGTCCGGCACGTGCCGACGAAATTGAGATCGGCGCCTGACCTGCGCCCTGGGGACCTGCTCCGCCGACTCGGTCGGGGAGTATCGGTCGCGTTCGTTGTGTGGGTCATCGTTGCGGACGTCGATGCCGGCATCCACCCGGTCAGCGGAAATCACCGGTTGTTCGACAGGTTCGTCGAGGACGGCGCCATCGTTCGGCGGGGATGGATCGAACTGCGGGCCGCGTACGCCGACTACCCGAAGGGGGATCGCGACTTCGCCGCCGGCACGATCGTGGCGTTCCGTTTCGGTCGCGATGTCGAGGCCGGATTTCTCGGGGGCGGGCTCGACCGTCGCCGCAGCGCCGGGACACCGCTCTTCGGCGTCCCTCTTGCCGAGGAGATCGATGGCGCCGGCCTTGCCGATCTGGCAATCTATGGGAAATACCGTGTTGTTCGTGGACCTGTCGATCTGGCGGTCGGCGGCAGGGTGACCATCCCGCTTGGGGATGAGGACGAAGGACGAGGGCCCGGTGTGTTTCAATACGAGGCCTTCACCGGGGTTCGCAAGACTCTGCCGAGGGTCACCCTGGTCGGGTCGGCCGGCGTGGCGGGACGCGAAGATTCGAAGTCGGCGGGAGCGGCCGAGGGGAGGACCTCGCTGAAGCTGGGGATGGGCGCGTTGATTCCGCTTTCGCTGCTCTGGACGATGACGGCCGAGATGGCGTACGAAAGCGCCCGGTTTGAAGGGGAGGAGGCGGAATTAAGGATGTTCGTCGGTCTGGACTGGCGCCCGATGAAGGTCCTGGCGGCCCGTGGCGGAGCCGGAGCGGGTCTGACCGACGGGGCCGCTGATTTCAGGGCCGTTCTCTCACTCGTGTTGCTTTTCTGAACGATGGAGTACTCGACATGAAAAGATCAGTTTTTCTTGCGATGCTGATTATGGTCGTTGTGGTCCTTCCCTGGCTGCGCGTCTCACAGGCCGGCAATCGGGAAGTCGTCCTGTTCGATGGCCCC
>CBDUYA010000358.1:0-2628 GCA_965371335.1 uncultured bacterium
AGACCAGGATGCTGCGCGAGCGGCTCGACGACAAGTACCGCTTCGAGAACATCATCGGCCGGAGCACCGAGATGCTCGAGGTGTTCCGGCTGGTGGAGCAGGTGGCGCCGAGTCAGGCGTCGTGCCTGGTCACCGGCGAGAGCGGCACGGGCAAGGAGCTGATCGCCCAGGCGCTGCATCAGCGCAGCCCGCGTCGTGACGAGCCGTTCGTCAAGGTCTCATGCGCCGCCCTGCCGGAGACGCTGCTGGAAAGCGAGCTGTTCGGGCACGAGCGGGGATCGTTCACCGGCGCCATCTCGCGCCGCTCAGGGCGCTTCGAGGTGGCCGCCGGCGGAACGGTCTTCCTCGACGAAATCGGCGACGTTCCGCTGGGAATGCAGGTCAAGCTGCTGCGCTTCCTGCAGGACAGACAGTTCGAACGGATCGGCGGGAACGTCACGCTCACGGTCGACGTTCGTGTCATTGCCGCCACCCACCGCGATCTGCCGCGGATGGTTCGTGAGGGGCAGTTCCGTGAGGACTTCTATTACCGGCTGAACGTCATCGAGATCCCCCTGCCGCCGCTGCGCTCCCGCGCCCAGGACATTCCCCTCCTGGTCGACTTTTTCGTGCGCAAGTTCGCGACCGCCAACGCCAAGGAGGTTGACGCGGTGACCGACGAGACGCTCGCCGCTCTGACCGGGTATGGATGGCCCGGTAACGTCCGCGAACTCGAGCACGCCATCGAGCGGGCGGTCGTGTTGTCGCGCGGCAACCCGCTGGAGCTGTCGTTGTTCCCCGCCCTCCCGCCTCCCGCTCCTGCGGCGGAGCAGGCGACGGGGCCGCTCGTGCCGGGGGCCACGCTGGAGGAGATCGAGCGCGAGGCGATCCTCAGGACGCTCGAATCGGTCGGCGGCTCGACGAGTCGCGCGGCGGCGATTCTCAAGATCAGCCCCCGCACGATTCAGTACAAAATCAAGCAGTATCGCCTCGGTGCGGTCAAGATGACCGGGCGGCGCTCGCAGCCGGGAGAGACACCCGAGGCGCCGACCGGCTAGTCGGCTGCAACCTTCATGCGCCCGGAGGGTCCGGGCGGCGCAAAGAATTCCCGCAGACTCCCCTCCTGCGCAGATCTTGCGGTTTCGTCGCGGTGCCGGCTCGTCCCCTCCGCCGCGCGCCCCTAAACGGCCGGTTTGCCGGAGGATCCGGCACGGTACCGGGCAAATCCGCTTCCCCCCCGATCCGATTCGTCATGGCACCCCTCTTGCAGCCCTCGTCATGGAGCGTGTCACGGCGTTTCGACGCTGCCCGCTCCTGAACCGGTCGAGCGCCGGAGAGGAGGGAGGTTTTTCATGAGTGCCAGCAAGAAGAGCGACCCGCAGGGAGAAAAGGCCCGCAACTGGATCCTGGTCGGCGTCGACTTCTCCAGGCCGGGACGCCGTGCTCTCATGGAGGCGCGCTCCCTGGCGCGCCGCCGCGATGCCGCGCTTCTCGTCCTGCACGTGATCGACGGCCACGCACTCGCTGAAGTCGCAGAGCTGGCGGGGCTGCCGGAGGATGAACTCCGCCAGCGCCTCGGCCGGGAACGCCGCAAGAACCTCGGGGCGCTGCTCGCCGAGGTCGACGATGGCGAAGCGGCCGCGACGACCGAGATCATGATCTCGTGGGGGACGCCGTTCGAGGAGATTCTCAAGAAGGCGGCCGACTTCGCCGTCGACCTGATCGTGCTCGGCACGGCCGGTCGATCGGCGGATCTGGAACGGGCGCTGTTCGGGAGCACCGCGGAGAAGGTCCTGCGCGCTACCCCGTGCCCGGTTCTCTGCGTGCCGACCGAATAAACGGGCCGCCGCGGCGTACGATCGCGGCGCGCCGATCAGCGGGGGAGAGTCCGTTGCGGGATCTGATCGGGTTCGACAGTCGATGCAGGGAATGCCTTCTCTACGGGGCGATCCAGGGGCTGGCCGACGGGCTGGTCCTGGTCGATCTCGACGGGAGGATCTTTCACCTTAACCGGCGGGCCGAGTCGTTCCTCGGCGTGCAGCGGCAGAGGGTCGTCGGCACCATTCTGGCGACCGCGCTGTCGCACACCGGCCTGGCGTCGTTGTGGGCCACGGCGGCCGCGGAGGAGGATCCGGTCACGGCGGAGTTCCCCTGGCCCTCGGGGCAGATGATGCGGGCGACGGCGCTGGTCTGCCACTCGGCTGCCGGCAAGGCGATCGGCAGGGCGCTGGTGCTGCGCGACGTGACCAGGGAAAAACGGGTCCAGGTCGAGCTGTCGGAGTCGGTCGCCCGCCGGTTCGTCGAGGTCGCCGGCGATCCGGTCTCGCGCTCCGCTGCGCCTCCTCTGACGCACCGTGAGCTGCAGGTGCTGAAGCTGCTGGCGGGTGGTCTCAGCAACGGCGAGATCGGCAATCGGCTCGAGATCAGCGTCAACACCGTCGCCTCTCACATCAAGCATCTCTATCCGAAGATCAAGGTGAACAGCAGGGCGGCGGCGGTGGCCTATGCCATGTCGCAGGGGATTCAACCGCCGGGACCCTGACGGGCGCTCCACGCGACGGGGCATGGGAATGCCCGATCGAGGGGACATTTCGTGAGCGAACCTAATGGAGTGAAACCATCTTGCGCGCGCCTCGGAATCGAGGCGCG
>CBDUYA010000359.1:0-2615 GCA_965371335.1 uncultured bacterium
GCGCATGATCTCGTACTCGGTGGGAAGCCCCCGGTCGAAGAACGGGATCACCTGTTCTTCCGCTCCGCAGGTCACCGCCAGGCCGAGGAAGATGTCCACAAACCCCGCCCGGGCGCTTCTCGGGTCGGGGACCTGCCGGGCCGAGATGCCGAAGCGCTCGCGTGCATCGCGGGCGGTTGCGGTGAAGGGGACGGTTTCCTGCAGCAGGATCTCGACGCGGGCGCCGGCGGCCGCATCGATCTCCCGCAGGGCCCCGAGCAGGTTCTCGCGCGTCTGGACGTAGTTCTCGGGGACGGCGGGGCTGAGAAACGCCTGGATGAACACCGGGCGGTCGTCCGGCAGCTCCCGCAGGAGGCGGCGGGTTTCGTCGCTCAGTGAATGAAGCTGCTCCGCCGTCACGTCGAGACGGAGACTCGCCCGCCCCGCCACGACGCCGAAGCTGACCAGGAGCACGCCGATGGCCACCGTCCGCACCGCCTGGTGCAGCCACATCGGAAGGCCATCGGCCTGCGGCGGCCAGTGGCGGCGCCCGAGGAACAGCACGTTGAGATAGATGAGCAGCCCGATCACCGACAGGAAATAGAGCAGTCCCGAGAAGGAGATCACACCGCGGGCGAAATCGTTGAAATGCTCGTAGACGCCGAGCCCGGTGAGGGCGCGACCGAGATCGCGGCTGAAGATCGAGATCAGCGAGTCGAGCGCCGTGAACAGCGTGCAGAACAGCGCTCCCAGCACGTAGGCGATGGTGGCGTTAGCGGTGAGCAGCGATGCCAGCATGCCGATGGCGATGAGCGCCGCTCCGACCAGCCAGTAGCCGATGTAGTTGCCGATCATCAGTCCGGGGTCGGGGCGGCCGAGCCAGAACAGCACAATCACGTGGCTCAGCGACAGGGCGAGCGACGCGGTATAGATGCCGAGGGTGGCCAGGTACTTGCCCAGGACGATCTCCAGGTCGGTGGCGGGGAGCGTCAGGAGCAGTTCGTCGGTCCCCTGCTTGCGCTCCTCCGACCAGACCGACATGGTGAGGGCCGGGACGAAGACCAGCAGCAGATAGGGGAAGACAACGTTGAGCCGATCGAGATTGGCCAGATTATTGAGGAAGAACCGATCCTGCCAGAAGGCGGCCGCCGCACTCAGGAAGATGAACAGCGTGATGAAGACGTAGCCGGTCGGGTTGTTGAAGTACATGTGGAGATCGCGCCGCACCAGCGCCCGGATCAACTGCAGATTGATCGCGCCGCGCATCAGCCGTTCACCTCCGTCCGCGAGGGCTCGGCCTGGTCGCTGCCAGCCTGGTCGGAGGGAGCGCGTCCGCGGTCGGTCAGCCGGTAGAATGGCTCTTCGAGCGACCCGTTTTCCTTCAGATCGCCGGGCGTGCCGTCATAGATCAGCCGTCCTTCGTGTACGAGGAGGACCCGATCGGCGACCGCGTCGACCTCGCGCAGGATGTGGGTCGAAATCAGCAGGGTCTTCGTCCTGCCGAGTTGCTGAACGTGGCTGCGGAATTCCCGGATCTGATTCGGGTCGAGGCCGGCGGTCGGCTCGTCCATGATGAGGACCTCCGGGTCGTGCAGCAGAGCCTGCGCCAGACCGACCCGCTGCCGGTACCCCTTGGACAGCTTGTCGATCGGTCGATCGAGGATCTCCGCCAGTGAGCATTGCGCGGTGACCGCGTCGATGCGCTCCATGAGCCGTCGCTTCTGCAGGCCGCGCGCCTTGCCGAAGAACTCCAGCAGCTCGTGCGGTGTCATGTCGGGATAGAGGGGGCCGTTTTCCGGCAGATAACCGAATTTTCTTGAGGCCTCGATCCGCCGCTCGCGGATATCCATGCCGCCGATGGAGGCGCTTCCGGCGCTGGGAGCGAGAAAGCCGGTCAGGATCTTCATCGTGGTGCTCTTGCCGGCGCCGTTCGGCCCCAGAAACGCGACCACCTGGCCTGCGGGGATGGAGAATGTGATGTCCTTGATGGCGACGAAGGGGCCGTAGTACTTGCAGAGCCCTCTGGCCTCGATCATCATTCTCGAGGGCGAGTTCGACATCGTTTCCTTCCTCCCAAACCTGTCTGGCGAGCCGGCTACCAGGAGTCTGTCCGAGCATTCCCTCGGGTCGATGGAATGGGGGATTCTGCACCGAGCGGGGCCGCTTGGCAAGTGGTCCCGCTGGCGGCCTTGATCGGCCCGCCGGGCTCATGTAGTCTGTCTCCCATCATGACAGAGATGGCCGGCCCGGCCGAACCGCGCCGGATTCAGATGCCGGCGCGCTCCCCGAGCGCGTTCTCCCCGGGCTGGCTTTCCGCCGTTCTGCTCGCGGGGCTCCTCGGGGGAGCGGCCCCCTTCGCCGTGGCCGAGGAAGCGAAGCCCGAGCGCGGCCGGCACGATGCCACCTCGGACCACCCCTTCACCGGTCCCGAGCGCTGGGCGAAGGTGTTCGACGCTCCCGATCGGGCGGCATGGCAGAAGCCGGCCGGGGTGGCGGCCGCGCTGGAGATTGAGCCGGGGATGGTGGTCGCCGATCTCGGCGCCGGGACCGGCTATTTTCTCGAGCACCTGTCCCGGGAAGCAGGCCCCCGTGGCATGGTCCTGGCGATCGACACCGAAGCGGAGATGGTGGCCTAC
>CBDUYA010000360.1:0-2608 GCA_965371335.1 uncultured bacterium
GCAGTGAGGTTGGCAGCCGTCTCCCGGCGAACCGTGGCATCCGCGTTGCGCTGCAGATTGATCCAGTGGGAAATCGGCTTTCCCATGTACTGGATCTCCGGCGGAGCCGATCCGAGCGACAGGGCCGCCAGAGCCCAGACGACGATGGTCGTCAGCCCAGGGCGGTGCATGGCTACTGCAACTGTACACCCGGACGCAGAGAGGCAAGAGGCCCCCTGGACCGATCCTGCGGCGCTCGCGCAGCGAATTGATGCCGGGACGGCCATCCCTGCCCCGGGTAGGAGTGTCCCGAGGTCAGATGCCGCAGGAGGTCCGGCCGCTTTCGGGCGGACGGGCCACTCCGGATTCGTGCGCGGCGCGCTCGACGGCGCAGGCGACCTGATTCGCAAGATCCCGATTGAAGACGCTGGGAATGATGTATTCGGGCGACAGCTCGCCGGGGGCAACGGCGGCGGCGATCGCTCCGGCCGCGGCACGCTTCATCTCTTCATTGATGGTACGCGCCCGTGCATTCAGGGCGCCCCGGAAGATCCCCGGGAACGCGAGGACATTGTTGATCTGGTTGGGATAGTCGCTCCTCCCGGTCGCCATGATGCCGACGACATCGTGGATTTCCTCGGGGGGCACCTCCGGGTCGGGATTGCTCATCGCGAACACAATGGCGCCACTGTTCATGCTCTCGATGTCCCGCCGGCCGAGAATGCCAGGCGCAGAGACGCCAAGGAACATATCTGCACCCTTGATCACATCCGTGAGAGCACCGGTCTCTCCATCCGGGTTCGTATGGCGCGCAACCCATTCCTTGACGCGGTTGCTCCCGAAGGACCGTCCCGAATGGATCGCCCCCTTCGAATCACAGACCACCAGGTTCTTCACACCGTGGTCCTTCATGATCCTGGTGCAGGCAACCCCGGCCGCCCCAACTCCGGCGACGACGACTTTGATCTCACCGAGCGCTTTCCTTGTGAGCTTCAGCGCGTTGATCAGCCCGGCCAGCACAACCACGGCGGTGCCATGCTGATCGTCATGAAATACGGGGATTTCCAGTTCCCGGCGCAGCCGTTCCTCGATTTCGAAGCAGCGGGGCGCGGATATATCTTCTAGATTGATTCCTCCGAAGGTCGGTGCGATCCCTCGACAGAGATCGATAATCTGTTCCGTATCCTGCGTATCGACGCAGATCGGGAAGGCATCCACGCCGGCGAACTGCTTGAAGAGGATTGCCTTTCCCTCCATGACCGGCAGGGCCGCCTCCGGGCCGATGTTTCCCAGGCCCAGCACGGCGCTGCCGTCGGACACCACCGCGATACAGTTGCCCCGGATGGTGAGATCGAACGAGCGGCCGGGTTCTTCAGCAATCGCCTTGCAGATCCGGGCGACACCGGGCGTGTAGGCCATCGAAAGATCGGCGCGCGTCTTGAGCGCCACCCGCGACGCGATCTCGAGCTTGCCGCCCTGATGCATGCGAAAGGTGTCGTCCGAGACGCTGTGTATGGTCAGGCCTTCCAGACGACCCGCCGCCCGGACGATCTGGTCGGCATGCTCCGTCGATGAGCATTCGATCGAATAGTCCCGGATGCTGGCGGCGCCGCGGATTTCAACCAGATCGATGGCGTGAATGACGCCGCCCGCCTCACCGATCGCCGCGCTGATGCGGGCGATCCAGCCGGGCTTGTGTGGATACTCCATACGAACCGTGATCTTGTACTGCGCGCTCGGACTGGGCGTGGTCGCCATATCGTCGATCCCCCTTCGAGAAGAACCCTCAGATCACTAGCGGTACTCCGGGTTCTCGTAGTCGAACCGGCAGCCCGCGTCCCATTTCGAGCGCTGATTGCCGTGCGCGGGGATGCCGCCCGCGTCCTTCAGTAGGCGCGCCAGGTGCAGCAGGTTCCAGGTCATGAAGGTGGTGTTCCGGTTGGTGAAGTCGTTCTCGGGGCCGCCCGAGCCGGGATCGAGGTACGAGGGGCCGGGACCCGCCTCCCCCAGCCAGGCGGCGTCCGCCTGCGGCGGGATCACGTAGCCGAGGTGCTGCAGCGAATAGAGAATGTTCATCGCGCAGTGCTTCGCACCGTCTTCGTTGCCGGTGATCAGGCAGCCCGCCACGCCGCCGTAGTACGAGTACTGGCCGTGCCGGTTGAGATCGCTGGAGGTGGAGTAGAGCCGCTCGATCACCTGCGTGCACACGGACGACTTCTCTCCCAGCCAGATCGGCGACGTGATGACGAGGATGTTGGCGGCTTTGACCGCACTGTAGATCTCCGGCCAGTCGTCCTGCTCCCAGCCATGCTCCCTCATGTCGGGCCACACACCCGTCGCGAGGCGGCGATCGATCGGGCGCATGACCTCGACACTCACTCCGTTCTTCTCCATGATGGCGCGGGAGATCCGGATCAACCCCGCGGTGTGGGATGGTTCCGGCGAGCGCTTCAGAGTGCAGTTGAGGAACAGGGCCTTGAGGTTGGAAAAATCCCACTTGCTGGTGGCGCAGTACTCGACCTGCTTTTCGTTCAGCACAGGAATCCCCCCGCGAAAGTTCCGCTTTGGCGGTCCGATTATCGATCCAGTTTACCCGCTATTCGCCGTCAGTGGGTGGATGGATACCGGG
>CBDUYA010000361.1:0-2601 GCA_965371335.1 uncultured bacterium
CTGCGGTAGAATCATGTCATGGCCAATGAGCGCATTCTCGTCGTCGACGACGAGGAAGGTGTGCGCACATCGCTGCGCAACGTCCTGAAGGACGAGGGTTACGCGGTCGACCTCGCCGAATCGGGAGAGGCCTGCCTCGATCTGGTCCGGACCCGTCCGTATCATGCCGTGCTGCTCGACGTATGGCTGCCGGGACGTGACGGGCTGTCGATTCTCGAGGAACTCGCCACCCTGCCGTCCCCCCCGCGGGTCATCATGATCTCGGGCCACGCCGACGTCCCGGTGGCCCACCGGGCCGGACGCCTCGGGGCCTACGATTTCATCGAAAAGCCGCTCTCTCTCGAGAAAGTCGCGATGACGCTGCGCAACGCGGTGTCCGACAAGAAAAAGGACAACCGCATCCGCAGCCTGCGCGAGCGGCTCGGAGATGAAAACACACTGATCGGCGAGAGCGCCATCATCGGCGAGCTACGCCGTCAGATCGAGGTGACCGCTCCGACCCAGGGGCGGGTGCTGATTTTCGGCGAGAACGGCACGGGTAAGGAACTGGTGGCCAGGACGATTCACGCCAGGTCGCTGCGTGCCGAAGAGCCATTCGTTGAGATGAACTGCGCCGCAATCCCGGAGGATCTGATCGAGAGCGAGCTGTTCGGGCATATGAAGGGCTCCTTTACCGGGGCGACGGAGGACAAGCCGGGACGCTTTCTGCTTGCCGACGGCGGCACGCTGTTCCTCGACGAAATCGGCGACATGTCGATGCGAACCCAGGCCAAGGTGCTGAGAGCGCTGCAGGAGCAAGCGTTCGAGCCGGTGGGTGGCAGGACATTGCGGGTCGATGTCCGGGTCATCGCCGCGACCAACAAGGACCTGACCCGCGAGATCGCGGCCGGCCGTTTTCGTGAGGATCTCTACTTTCGTCTGAACGTTTTGCCGTTGCGCGTGCCGCCGCTGCGGGAGCGGGCCGAGGACATCCCCGCGCTGGCCGCCCACTTCGTCGAGCAGTTCTCACGGCAATACGGGCGCGCCAAGACGATCGCCCCGGAAGCCGTCCCCGTGCTGCAGGAGTACCGCTGGCCCGGCAATGTGCGCGAGCTGAAGAACATGATCGAACGACTGGTGATCCTGGTGCCGGGCGACCGGATCGCGCTCTCGGACCTCACCCGGGCGCTGAGCAGTGAGAGTTCGCCGTACCCCGGGCCGGCGCCCCGGCCGACCCCGGTTCCGAGATTTGCCACGCTCAAGGAAGGACGGGAGGACTTCGAGCGACGGTTCATCCTGCAGAAGCTCGAGGAGGCCGACGGCAACGTCGTGCGGGCCGCGGAGCTTCTTGGCCTGGAGCGCAGCAACCTGTACCGCAAGATGCGGGCGTTCAAGATTCGCGGTTCCGAAACTGACAGTTGAGGCGGCTCGCAGCGGCCCGCCGGATCCGGATCCGGAGCGATCGACCGGCCGCTCACGCTCTTGACAGTCATGTGGGTGTTTGATAATAAAAGAGATAGCATCGGAATGAGGGCGCGGTAACGGTGCTTGAATGGAGCTGACAAGAGGCGATGAATACGGTCTCGAGGGGATTCTTAATCTGGCGTGGCAGAATCAGGAGGGGTCGGCCCTGATCCGGGAGCCGGCGACACTCGAGGATATCCTCGAGGTAACTTCCTGATGCGACAGCGCCTTCCTGTGACGCCGCTTGGCGGGCAGAATGGGTCGGATTGGTCTGGTTCAAAGAGCGGCCGGCCGGCGGATGCTCGCCCCTTCTTCCGGGCGGATCTGCATGTGCACTCCCGCTATTCCGGGCCGGGACACCTGCACGGGCCGGGGCTCAGCGCGGGCGTCGGTGATCCCGAGGTCCTCTACAGGGTCGCCAGGGCCCGCGGCATGGATCTTGTCACCTTCACCGATATCGACACGATCGACGGCTGCCTCGATCTTCTCAACCGGCATCCCGACATCGAAGATTTCGTCATTTCCGAAGAGATCGTCGCCACCGAGCCCCGAACGGGGAGGTCGGTTCACGTGCTGCTCTACGACATCAGCGAAGCGCAACATCGCGAATCCCAGCGTCTCAAGGGGGAGGTGCGGGAATTGATGGCCTACGCGCGGGGCGAGGGGATCGTGGCCTCCCTCAGCCCGTCGCTGCGGGGGCTGCCGGCCGATGCATGGGCCTCCGCCGGCATGGAAGAGCTTCTCGCCCTGTTCGAGCGCTTCGAGGTGAAGAACGGCACCTTGAGCCGCTCACACAACAAGCTCGCCGCGCGATTGGTCCAGGAGTCGGCCGGAGGGCGCCGCCTCGGCGTGACCGCAGGCAGCAATGCGCACGGCCCCGCCCGGATCGGGCGGACGGTGACCGTTTCGCCGGCCCGCAGTTCCCGCGAATTCCTCCGCGATCTCAAGAGTAACCGCACCTGGGCCTCCGGCAAAGACGGTTCGATGTGGGACGATTCGGTCGATCTGTCGCGGCTCATCGCGGAGCATTACCGGCTGTTGCTGCGCCGCCGTCGACATCGTCCGGCGGCGCGGGGGCTGGTGCTCGCTCTTTTCACGGTGCCAATTCATCTGCTCGGATCGTCATACCTCAAACATGGGTTACGCCGTGTCCGGGGG
>CBDUYA010000362.1:0-2572 GCA_965371335.1 uncultured bacterium
GCACCGAGTTGACCAGCAGCGGCTCGAGCGAGCGCCGCTCCCGCTCTCCCGCGGTCGTATCGATGGCGACGTTCACCCCGGCCATGAAGGAAGCGAGGATCAGGAACATCGGGATGACGCTGAGGGCAAGCCGGGCGGCCCGCTTCTTGCGGCTCGCCACGTCGATGCGCTCCAGGTCGAGCGGCCGGGTAATGGCGGGGCTGACCCCGTGCGCCAGGAGGCGCAGGTTGGCCACCTGCGCGCTGTAACGCTGCAGAAGTTTGGTCGTGCGGCGCACCGACGAGGCCGCCGAACGGCGCGAGCCGTCCAGGACCAGCCGCACCTCGGCCGGATCGGCCCGCCGGAACGCCTCGGGATACTCCTCGGAGATCATCAGAACCATGTCGACCTCGCCGCGGCGCACCGCCTCCTCGGGGTCGGCCGGAGGCGCACCGATTGCGATGCCGTTTTCTTCGAGGAAGCCGATGAGCGAGGGGGCGAATTCAGCGCCCGCCACCGGCAGCTCGATCGTCTCATCCTTGCGTTCCGTCCTCGCCACCGTGTGGAACATCACGGCGATCAGCAGTGGCCCGAACAGCGGAAAGGCGAGGGCCGACATGAGCGAGCGGCGGTCGCGCAGGGCATCGACCATCTCCTTGCCGAACACGGTCTTCGCCAGGCTCCAGAACCCCGCCGGCTTCGATCCCGGTTTGCTCATGACATCAACCCCTCATCCGAGCCGATCACGCTGACGAATGCCTCCTCCAGCCCGCTGCAGCCGGTGGCGCGACACAGCTCGTCGGGCGACCCGTCGGCGACGACGCGGCCATGCGCGATCACGACGATCCTTTCGCACAGAGAGGAGACCTCCTGCATGATGTGGCTGGAGAAGAGCACGCATTTCCCCTCGTCCTTCAGGCGGCGTATGAATCCCCGCATGGCCCGGGTGCTCATGACATCGAGGCCGGTGGTCGGCTCGTCGAGCAGGACGTTGGGAGGGTCGTGCACCAGGGCGCGACCGATCGCCACCTTCATCTGCTCCCCCTGGGAGAAACCCTGCACCCGTCGATCGGCGATGGAGCGCATGTCGAGCAGATCGATCAGGCCGGCGATGCTGCGTTCGAGGGCCTCCGGCTCAATCCCCCGGAGGCGGCCGAAGTAGCGCAGGTGCTCGCGCGCCGTGAGGCGCGGGTAGAGCCCGTGCGCGTCGGGGAGGACCCCGATCCGGGCCTGCGCGCCGGCGGGATCGGCGAGCAGATCGATGTCGTCGATGCGGGCGCTGCCGCGGTCCGGCCTGATCAGGCCGCACAGGACGCGGATGGCCGTCGTCTTGCCGGCGCCGTTCGGTCCGAGCAGCCCGGTGATGCAGCCGTCGGGGACGGTGAACGAAACGTCGTCGACCGCCACCACGTCGCCGAATGTCTTGCGCAGATTGGCAACCTCGATCATGGCCGGGCGGCTCCCATCATCGCCGTCAGGGCCGGGGCCCGGAGGGGTCGAGAAAAAACGGCGGCCGGCGCGAAGCCTCGAAACATGACAGGTCGAGATCGGCGCTGTCTCCCGCCTCCAGGAACTGCGCCACGATGTCGCCGGCGCAGCCTCGCGGCAGGACGTTATGCGCGGCGCCGGCGGCGACGACATGCCGGGCGCGCGACAGGTGGCGTGCGACCTCTTCGCCCCAGCGGGGCGGGGTCGCCGGATCGAGCTCTCCGGAAAGAATCAGGACCGGATGATCGGTGCGCACCGGGTCGGAGTAGCCGGGCGGCAGGTCGCCGGCCGGCCAGACGGCGCACGACTTGGCGATGGCGTCGAGCATGACGCCGCCGAGAAAGGTGTCCGGCAGCGCCTCGAGCCGGTCGGCCTCGCTGATCTGCGGAAGGTCCTCGGCGCAGATGACCGACAGGAACATCCCGAGGCTGATCGATTCGGCGACACCGCCGGAAAAAGCGACGCCGAGCGCAATGAAGGGGTCGAAATCGCCGTCGGCCGCCCGCTGCAGGAGGAGCGGCAGGAGGCTGGCGACGTCGGGATCGTAGAGCGTCCCGCGCAACTGGCCGACGAAAGCGTCGTGCGTGATCTCCAGTTCGACCATCTCGCCGGTGCGGGGATGGCGCGCCCGGACCGGCAGCGGGCCCCGCGCCAGCCGGCGCAGCAACTGTTCGTAGTCGGCCTCGAGGTGGGGGAAACGCTCGCGGCACTCCTCATCGGCGGCGCAGTCGCGCAGTGCCAGGCGCAGCGCCCGCTCCCCGTCGCGGGCCATGTAGAGCGGCACCTTGAGGGCGGGCGGGGCCGCCCCGTCGAGGACCGCGCTGCGCACCGCGCCGGGGTGGCGGCGCATGTAAACGAGGGCGGCGCGGGTGCCGTACGAGGCGCCGTACAGGTTGATCGTGTCGTAGCCGAGGGCGCGGCGCACGTCGTCGAGGTCGTCCATGGCGACCGGCGTCGTGTAGTACCGCGCGTCGGCATCGAGCTGCGCGAGGCAAGCGGCGAGGCGTTCCGGATCGTCGATGACGCTGAACAAGCGCTGCAGATCGTTCGTCTCCGGCCCCGCGTTCTCCCCCTTAGCCGTTTCCTCGGGGCAGTCGAGCGGATT
>CBDUYA010000363.1:0-2550 GCA_965371335.1 uncultured bacterium
TATTGATAACAGATGGAATAGGTAGTCAGCCGCAACAAGGTGCGCGCCACCGTGGGTTCAATCCCTGAGAAGCGGCCGGGTCAGGCAGGTGGGACCGCCCGATCCATTGTGAGCGACGGCGCGCCCCGCCAGACGGGCAACCTCGAAGCCGTGCTCTTCCAGACGGCGGTTGGTCGCCCGGTTGTCCGCCAGCGTTGCCAGCCGACGCTCTCCGAGCGACAGGACGTTGGCGGCCATATGCTTCTCTCGGACGCTTCGATCGGGATCAGTTCGAAGCCCCGCTGCTGCAGCAGCTCGATCGTCGAGACCGACAGCCAGGGAGGATCGACAACGGCGACCCGGTCGGCGAGTATGCTCATCAACGACATCAGGTGCAGGCACTCCGACGGACCCTCGCCGTGCGGCAGCGGCGCTTCCAGCACTTCGACACCGTCCGCAGCGAGAAGCGTCCGGATCTGCTCGATCCCCTCCCGATTGGAACGGTAACCTCGCCCGATCAGAAGCGTCGATCGATCGAGCCAGACGATATCGCCCGCCTCCAGCGTGCCGGGCGGCTCGATGGCGCCGATCAGAGGAATCCCCGCGGAGCGGTAGAACAGGGCGTGGCGGTCCGGCTCGCAACGGCGCCCGTCCTTCCCCATCCGCATCAGGATCGCACCGCGATCGGTGACCAGCGACGCATCGTGCGCATAGACGGCATCAAGAGAGAGGTCTCCGAACGCCGGCAATGACAGGACCTCGGCGCCGGAGGCCGCGAGGATCCGACGGAGCTCGCGATGCTCGGTGCGCGCGGCCGTCTCCTCCGGCGGCAGGTCATAACCGAGAACGCGCCAGCGAGCGGCCCGTTCCGGATCGCCCCATCCTGCCGCCTCGGGGGAACAGACGAGGACCCGGCGCAGGCGGCCGCACATCGACTGGCCTCCGTGACTCCCGGAAGGATTCATCGGATCCTCATCGTCCGCCCTGCTCTTCCAGCTCGACGCCGAGACCCTGCGCGAGCCGGTTGACGAAGTTGAAGTAGGCGGTGATCGCGGCGGCATCGTGGATACCGGCCTCGGGAATCCCGGCGGCGCGCAGGGTGATAACGTCGCTCTCGGTCACCTGCCCGGGACGGGAGGTGAGCTTCAACGCGTAGTCGACCAGAGCCCGCTGCCGCGCTTCGAGGGGAGCGCCGGCCGGATCGCGCCGCAGCGCTTCGAGCGTGGCCTGATCGGCGCCCTGGACACGGAGAGCCTCCCCGTGATGAACGATTCAGTAGTGGCAGCCGTTGATGGTCGAGACCGCCACCGCGATCGTCTCCCGCTCCCGGCGGCTCAATGTCGATCGCCCGAACATCAGCGCTTTGTAGAGTCCGAGGTGGGCCGTCATCGCCGCCGGAGACAGGCTGTGAATCTTCAGGATGTTGGCAACCCGGCCCCGGGCGGCCGCCACTGAAGCGTACGCTTCGCGCAGCGTTCCCTCGGCCTCCGCCTCATCGACCACGTCAATCCACGCCATGAATCCTCCCTGCGAGTAGTCTATTCGACCCCGTCGCCCTTGGATGAGCCGGCGCCGTCTCCCGGCTCATCGGCCGGCTTCGGCGGCTCGGGCGGCGATTGGATCGCCGCGACGATCTCATCAAGCTGTCTGAGAATCCTCTCATAAACCGCCGCCGGGGCAAGCGCGATCGGTTCCCAGGCGAGGTCGCGCACCTTGACCTGGCCGTTCTGGTCCGGTGCGCCGATCAGCAGGTGCTGCCTCGGAGGCTCCCGGTCCTCGGAGGCCGGTTCCTCCTCCAGCGACAGGTCGAGCGCCGGGCGCCGCGACAGCGCCTCCCGCTGTCCTGCGGAGGGCCGGTCCATGAAGGCCGTCGCTCGGAGATCTGAAATGTGCGCCAGGAGAACCTCGATCGAGGCCTTGGTGGCGGTCCCGCCGACCAGACCGGAGGCCGCCCAGGCTCCTTCCTCGTTCTGGCGGAGGACCAGCGGCTCCCCGTCCTGCCTGGCGACCGTCACCCCCCAAACCCGGTAGCGGTTGAGGGCGAGAATATCCTTGCGACGCAGATCGAAGATCGAGGTGGTGACCTTCGGCCAGAAGGTTTCCGTCACGGCCACCACCGGCCCCGCAGGCCCGGCCCGGGCGGCGCGCGCCCCGTCGACGACGGAGCCGAACCAGACCGTCTTCCCGGTCTCCCATCCCTCCTGGTGTACGGTCATGCGGGCCGCCGGCTGATCGAGTCCATAGCCGGCGAGCTCGTCCGCGGTCGGTTCCTCGCGAAGAAACGCGATCGCCTGCAGGCGATCGAGCTCGTTGAGCAGGTCGGTGACCGTCGGGCCGTCGGCCGGCGCCTCGACCGGCGACTGCAGCTTCCACCCGTCGTCGACCTTCGCCAGGACCACCGTCTCGGCCCCCCGCTCGAGGCGCAGGCTCCTGACGTTCCAGGCGTCGACGTCGAGCAGCGACTTGTCCCGGAGCGCGAGGAGATCCTTCTTTGCCAGGTCCTCGAGCGTGGCGCTCACCAGCGCGACCCCGCCATCTCCCGGCAGGAGGGCGAAGCAGTATTCCCCGATC
>CBDUYA010000364.1:0-2540 GCA_965371335.1 uncultured bacterium
ATCGATCGCTTCGTCACCGTTCGACGTGAAGGTGAGAGAGATGCCAACCAGGGCGGGCGGATCATGACGGACCCGGTCCAGCAGCCGCTGCCGTTCGCCGACGACGCGGAGATCGGCGATCTCGATGTCGTCCCCGTCGAGCTGGCCAGCCAGGCGCACCTGCGGCAGGGGCGGATAGTTAGCGATGTTCGGCAGGCTGAACCGCCGGGTCACCGGGTTGATATCCGGCTCGATCAGGATGATGCCCCGCCGTCGATTGACCGTCAAAATGAAGACTCCTTGCCCGGCGGGCCGGGTTGCACAACTGATTCCGCCCGGGACCAGAATGCTCCCGACGATACACCAGATCGCCGGCCCGGACACACACAATCGTCCTCCCCCGGCCGGGGGAGGAGGGCCGCAGGCGGAGCCGTGTGGCCCCCCCCCTTTGCGACGGGTTCGGGCGCACCCCCCACACGGTGGCGCGCAGCTTGTGGCGGCTAACTATCTATTCCTTCTGTTATCAACAGCTTAGGCTGATTCCGGCCGTGCTCTGCGCGGCGGCATCTGTGGCACCGGCCGTTCGTGGAGATCGGGCTGTTTGTGCAACAAGCTGCGCGCCACCGAGGAAATATCTTGATCCCGGACCGATTTGGCCGTATATGCTCTATTCAGAGGAGGCACTTGTGAGCTTCGGTTTGACCGCAACCCACGGAACGGGCCCGGTTTCCAACCTGAAGTCCGCAGTGTGCCTTGCTACCTGTTGCTGCACCTGTTGTTGTCGGCCTCATCGGCCGACCGGCGGCAGCGGGCAAGGAGGGCCTGTTTCATAGCGTGAAATAAGCAGCTCTTCCGAAAACAAGGGATTCGAACCCAACCCACTGCCACCGGCGGTGGGTTTTTTGTTGCCCGAAAACGGCAGCTCGAAAGGAGGCCCGGCGTGGAAACGCTCGCACCGGTCAATGAGGTCGACCCAGGAAAGATCCACCAGGTCGGCATCCGCTTTGCTGGACAACGCCCCCAGCAGGTGCTGCAGTGGGGGATCAACCTGTATCGCGATGGGATCACCCTGGCGTGCAGCTTCGGGCCCGAGGACGTCGTTCTCGTCGACATGATCGCGCGGATCGACCCGGCCGTTCCGATCTTCTACCTCGACACCGGCTACCTGTTCCCCGAGACGCTCGCCGTCCGCGATCGGATCGCCGAGCGCTACAGGATGCAGCCGATCGCCGTCACGCCGGAGCTCACCATCGACCAGCAGGCATCCCGGCACGGCGCCGATCTCTACGCGAGACGTCCCGATCTCTGCTGCTCGATCCGCAAGATCGAGCCGCTCAAGAAACACCTGGCCGGCTATCGCTCCTGGATCACCGGCATCCGTCGCGACCAGGCGCCGGCCCGCGCCAACGCCGGCCTGATCGAATGGGACAAGCTGTTCAATCTCGTCAAACTCAACCCGCTGGCGCCCTGGACTTCGTCCGACGTCTGGGACTACATCGGCGCCAACGACGTTCCCTACAACGAACTCCACGACCGCAATTACCCGAGCATCGGCTGCTGGCCCTGCACGCGGCAGGTGCAGCCCGGCGAGGACCCCCGCGCCGGGCGGTGGGCGAACTTCGTCAAGAAGGAGTGCGGACTGCACGAAGAGACCGAGCCGGCGCCAGCCGGTTAGGGATCGACCACGCTCCGGGAGGAGACCATGGTATCGGATGAAGAAGAAGCTGTTCTCTACGACGAGGAAATGATCGCCGAGGACGCGACGCCGGCGCGCGCGCCGGCCCGCTCGTTCGCCTCCGAGAAGGATCTCAAGGAGTTCGTCGCCACCCTCGAAGCGTACGAGCGGGGCGATATCAGCGCCGCCGAGTTCAAGACCTTCCGTCTGCACCGTGGGATCTATGGCCAGCGCCAGGACGGAGTGCAGATGATCCGCGTCAAGATCCCGCAGGGGATCCTGGACGGTGATCAGTTGCGTGCTCTCGCCCGTATCGCCCGCGATTTCTCCCGCGGCTTCGGGCACGTCACTACGCGGCAGAATCTGCAGTTCCACTTCGTCAGGATGGACAAGGTGCCGGAGGCGCTGGAGATCCTTGGCGAGGCCGGGCTGACGACGCGCGAGGCGTGCGGCAATGCGGTGCGCAACGTGACCGCCTGTGCCTCGGCCGGGGTCTGTCCAACCGAAACGTTCGACGTGACGCCATACGCCGAAGCGATCACCCGCTTTCTCCTGCGTAATCCGATCTGCCAGACGCTGCCGCGCAAGTTCAAGATCGCCTTTTCCGGCTGTCCCGACGATTGCGCCATGGGGGCGATGCACGATATCGGCATCATCGCCCGCACGCGCGAGGCCGGCGGACGCCGGGCGATCGGCTTCAAGGTGGTGATCGGCGGCGGCCTCGCCGTGTCGCCGCAGAACGCCTGGGTGCTGCACGAATTCCTCCCGCCCGAGCAACTGCTGCCGGTGTGCGAGGCGGTGGTGCGCGTGTTCGACCGGACGGGGAACCGCAGGAACCGCGGCCAGGCGCGCATGAAGTACGCCATCCGCAAGATGGGGTGGGAGG
>CBDUYA010000365.1:0-2466 GCA_965371335.1 uncultured bacterium
AGGATGCGGATGGTGTCTATGCGTATCCGGTCCCGATTGCGCATTGCCACCCGCAGGTCCCCTTTCTGTCTGGCGATCATGAGCCCCTCCCGTCGCGCCGGGCCGCACCCGGCGGAGCGCCACTATGATGCCACAGTGGGAGATGATGGCGCCGGCCGGGGTGCCGGCAGACGACCCGCGGCGCGGCGACCCCGTTCGACGTCGACCCCGGCGAGCAGGAACAGGCCGGCGACGAAGAACAGCGCCAGCGACAGGACCGCAGGACGCTCGCTGCCGGCCAGAGCGCTGATGCCGCCGTACAGGAGCGGCCCGGCGATCGCCGAGACCTTGCCGGTGAAGGCATAGAATCCGAAGAACTCGGTGTTGTGACCGGCCGGGATCATCAGGCCCATCAGGCTGCGGCTGGCCGTCTGGGTCGAACCCATGCCGATTGATGCCCCCACCGCCACGGCGAAGAACACCGGAACGGTGGTCGCGAGCCAGGCGCCCGTCACCACCGCGATCCAGACGACGAGGGTGATGATGATGGTCAAGCGGGCGCCGATCCGATCGACAGCGAAGCCGGCGGCGATGGCGCCGGCGAAGGCTGTGAGCTGCGTGACGATGAACAGCAGGGTGACCTGCGCGACGGTGAACCCGATGACCTGCATGGCGTAGATCGCCGAGAAGGCGATGACGGTGGCGACGCCGTCGTTATAGATGAGAAACGCCACGAGAAACCGGGTCAGGTCGCGCAGCTCGCGCACCCGGCGGAAGGTCTGACGAAGCCTTCCGAACGCCTCCCGGATAGGGTGTGAGCCGGTCCGGCCGGCGGCCGTCACCCGTTCGCGCAGGAGCAGGAGGGCGGGGAGGGAGAAGAGCAGGAAGAAGGCGGCGACCAACGGGAAAACCAGGCGGTAACGATCGACCGCCCCGGGTCCGAATCCGCCCCGCGTCAGCGGATGGGCCAGCAGCAGGGCGGCGAGCCCTCCGATGTAGCCGACCGCCCAGCCATAGCCGGAGATCCGCCCCATTTCCTCGTCGCCGGCAAGGTCGGGCAGGAACCCGTTGTAAAAAACGTGGGCGCCTTCGAAGCCGATGTTGGCGATGATGAACAGGACCATCCCGGCGAGCAGATCGCCCTCCTTGACGAGGACCAGGAGCGCCGTGAACAGGATCGAGGTGAAAGCAAACATCCTGAGAAACTGCCGGCGTCGCCCCGAGACGTCCGCGATTGCGCCGAGCACCGGGGTGGCGAGGGCGACGGTGGCCATGGAGAGGGCGATACAGAGTCCCCAGTAGAAATCGGCCGCCGGGCCGAGGTGCCCGGCCACGACCGAACGGAAATAGAGGCCGTACGAGACGGTGACGATCAGCGTCGTGAACGACGAATCGGCAAAGTCGTAAAGGCACCACGCCAGGATCTCCCGGCGGCTCGCTCTGCTGGCCACGCGAGGACACCTCCGGCCGCCACCGCGGCGGACCGTGCGATGGTAGCAGCCCGCCACAAAGGGCCGCAATGGTGGCCTTTGCTATAATGCCCCGCTGCGCCGGCGTCCGCTCCCGGGGGCCGAACGTGCAGCGGCGGAGGATGGGATGGTAAGCAACGACGACGTTCGGGGCCCTGCTTCCGGTGGCGGCGGCACCGGATCCTACTGGACGGCTGTCGCGGGGCTGGTCCTGCTCGTCGGCATCGTCGGTTTCGCTCTCATCCGCCGCCAGGATCCCCCCCCTCCCCGAGTGGATGCCCCGGCGGAGAAGGAGGCTGGTGAAGCGGATCCGACCCTGCTCAAGGCCGACGTCCCGGCCCTGCTCAGTCCGGAAGTCCGCATCATGACGGAGCGCTACCGCTGCGTCTGTGGGTGCGGCGACCGCCTGAGCGTCTGTACCTGCAACAACACCCCCGGATCGCGCGACATGAAGGCGTATGTGGACGAGCTGGTGACCTCGCACAAGTCGATACGCGACATCGACGGGGCGATGGTCGAGCGTTACGGCGAACTGGTGCTGTTCGACGAGCCTGAAGAAGGGCCGACCGGGGAGAGCCGCTGAGCTTGGTGCAACGGGTGCCGGGACAGGCCTCTACTGCCCTCCCCAGCCGAGCTTGCGACAGAGAACGTCGTAATGATTGCGGCGGCCGGTGCGCACCATGAGCACCGGATCGCGGCTCCGTTTCACCTTCACCCGGTCGCGGGCCTGCAGCGGATAACCGACCTGTCCGTCGAGCGTCAGGTAGACCTCCGATCCTCCCGTGCGCAGCGCGATCTCGACCTTCGTCTGAGCGGGGACGACGAGCGGCCGCATGGTCAGCGTGTGCGGGCAGATCGGCGCGATGACGACCGCTTCCATGTCGGGCTGAATGACCGGACCACCGGCCGACAGCGAATAGGCGGTGGAGCCGGTCGGGGTCCAGACGATCAGCCCGTCGGCACGGTAGACGGTGACGACCTGCCCGTCCAGCTTCGGGTCCATACCGATGATGCGGGC
>CBDUYA010000366.1:0-2460 GCA_965371335.1 uncultured bacterium
CAGCGTCTCGAGCCGACCGGCAGCCCCGGTCCTCTGATCAACGGCCTGCGGGTCGGTGCTTCCTGGGAGGCCGCCTATTACCAGATCACCAACGATGGAACGCTCGCCTATCCGCCCGGCGGGCTGGTGGCGAGCGACAGGACGCTGGCTGTGGTCGACGGGGACGGCCATGTTTCGTCGTTTATCGACGAGCGACGGCCTTTCGAAACCGGGGTGGGACTGAGCCTGACCGACGACGGTCGCAAGCTCGCGGTGGTCATCGGCAACCCGAAGGGGATCTACGAGATCTGGGCCTCCGATGCCGATCGTCCCGGGTTCAGGAGGCTGGTCGCCTACCCGGGCGAGGATTGTGCGGGGCCCGTATGGTCACGCGGCGGCGAGCGGATTGCCTTCTCGCGCCGCGGCCGCTCGGAGCACGACGGTATCTACGTCCGCAGCGCCGAGGGCGGCGACGAACCGGTTCGTGTGCTGGCGGTCGATCCGTCATCGGCGATCTCCTATGTGACGAATGCGTGGTCCGCCGATGGATCATTCCTCCTCGTCGCCAGAGACGATGCGGGGAAGTGGGACGTCTTGCTGGTGCCGGTCCCGGATGAGGGCGAACAGGCAGAGGAAGCGCGCGAGCTGCTGGCCGGGACCTTCAACGAGTTCGGAGCCGCGATCTCGTCCGACGGCCGCTGGCTCGCATTCGCCTCGGACGAAGCCGGAGCCGTCGATCTCTACGTCGCTCCTCTTGCTGCCGACGGGACGCCGGGGCGTGCCGTCCACGTCGGTGAGGGGGGTAGAGGCTGGTACCAGTGGGCGGCCGACGGACGGAGCATCTTCTACGCCAGGGACGGCAAGCTGATGTCGCTCGCCGTGCGGCTGGAGCCGTCGATCAGAGGAACGAAGCCGGTCGAGCTTGCCGATTTCGAGGAGCTCGATGCGGTCAGTCGCGGTTCGGCCTTTCAGGTCCTGGCCGACGGCCGCATCGTTTACGTGCGGAGAGGGGAGCGGGAGGGGGACATCACTCGCTTCAACGTCGTCCTCAACTTCTTCGACGAACTCCGCGAGCGCTTCCAAACCGGCACTCCCTGAGATCGCCGTCGCGAGCGGGCATGAGACGAACGGCGCTACCCGGCCTCTCCCCGGGCCGGCATCGCCCTTGATCGCCCCCGGGGAACGTGGTACAAGATCGGGGCTCCGGGCGGGTCCGCCCGGGGAGAGCCGACGCGGCCAACCAATAAGGAGAGATCAAGGATGACCCGAACCGAACTCATCGACGCGATCGCACGGGAGGTTGACACCGATCGGAAGGGAGCCAAGGCGTTCCTGGAAGGCTTCACGCGCATCGTCGAGAACGAGATGAAGAACGAGGGGGATGTCCCCCTGGCCGGCCTCGGCAAGTTCAAGGTCGCCAAGAGGCAGGCGCGCACCGGGCGCAATCCCGCCACCGGCGAGGCGATTCAGATCCCTGCCAAGACCGTGGTGAAGTTCACGGTCGCCAAGGCCCTCAAGGAACTCATTAAGAAATAGCGTCCGCCCCGCTGGCGCCTGGAGATGGTATGAGCCGTGAGGGTGATGCGGCACGCGCCCTCATGCAGGAGATCTATCTTCAGGAGCTGGCGCTCTCCGTCTACAGGATCTACCTGCCGCGCCTCCGGGATCCCGGGGGGCGCGCGATCCTCGCGACCTATCTGAAGGGTGAGCGTTTCCGCACCGCCCAGATCGAATCGTACCTGCAGCGCGCCGGGGTCGTCGCCACCCCCGCGCTGCGCTCCATGTTCCGGAGCGCCGGCGCCCTGTACGGCTACCTCACCGCGTCGCTCGGCACCCGTATGATGCTGCGTATCATTCTCTCGGCGAGCAAGCGCGCTTCGCGCCGCGCCTGCGGGGCGCTCGGCGACGGCAGTTCTCCCGACCTCGTCTTCCTCTCCACGCTGCGGGCGCGCAACGAGGGGGATCTCCTCGACGCACTCACTCAGCACCTGATCGACACACGGCCGCGGCCGCAAGTCTGAATCCGTCGCGCCGGCAGAACCGCTCAGGCGAGCCGGGCGGTGGTGTCCTCGGGTGTCGCGCGAACGATGGTGGCGTGAAGGAGCCGGTTGATCAGCGGGCCGGCGGCGGCCTCTTCCAGATCGAGACCGAGATCGATGAAGTTGTCCGACAGGGCGCGCAGCCGCCCGTCGCGGCGCCGGGCACGCAGCGTCAGGATCGGCAGGGTGCGACCGACGAACGAGCTGCGGAAGCGGTGCGACAGCGTGCGGCCGAGGGCGCGCAGCCGGGCGCTGCGCTCCTTGATCATCCGTGGCACCACCTGATCCGGCAGCCCCGCCGCCGGCGTGCCGGGCCGGGGCGAGTAGGAGAAGACATGCAGGTAGTTGAGCGGCGAACTCTCGATAAAGCGGCAGGTCGCCTCGAACTCACGGTCGCTCTCGCCCGGGAATCCGACGATGACGTCGGCCCCCAGGCCGATCG
>CBDUYA010000367.1:0-2444 GCA_965371335.1 uncultured bacterium
GTCGTACTTTGCTTCCTTGGGATCCTTGGCATCCTCGGCAAGGACCACTCCTTGGAATGCTGCGACGAACATCAGGATGGAGAGCACCGACATCCATTTTTTCATTCCGATCGCCTCCTTCAGCTTGACCTGACGGCGGAGTGTATCAGACCGGCAGCGACGCGGGTCACGAAAGTGCGCCTCCATGGCCGGTATCCGATCCCCCCTCCTGGCTCGCCTCCGCCACCAGGTCCTTGAGGGTCATCCCCGCCAGAGCGTCGGTGACCGCCGCCCCGGCGCGCTCGAGGACACCCTCGACCGGAGCAAGCTCCGGCGCCGACGGCCCGAGCGGTGGAAAGCGTTTTTCCTCGGCCACGCGCACGGCCTCGAGCACAGCGCGCAGCTCGAGGGTGGCGATGTCCCGAGCCGGAAGGAAGGCGGGTGGATCGTCTCCCGTCTCCGAGACGAAACCCTCCTCACGGAGAAGCTGCAGCAGTGTCAGGATCGGACCGGCCGGCAGGTCGAGATGCTCAATCAGGCGCTGCAGCGTCCAGGGCGGGCGGTTGTTGTGATGGCTGGCAGCGATCAGATACATGATGCCGAGCGCCAGCCGCTCCTTGAGCCGGTTACTGAGCACCACGCGGACCGGTTTGATGGTCAGGTAGCGGGGATTCTGGACATAGAAGGCAATCTGCGCTCCGAGCAGCAGGATCAACCAGTTGAGATAGAGCCAGATCAGGAACAGGATGAGGATCGCGAAGCTGGAATAGATCGCGGCGTAGCGCGCCGACGAGGCGATGAAGGTCGCGAAGCCCCACCCCGCCGACTGCCACGCCACGCCGGCGACGAGGGCGCCGATCGTCCCGGCGCCCGGCCGAACCCGTGTGTTCGGGACGAAGACGTAGACGATGGTGAAGGCGATCCAGACCAGAAGGTACGGCACCAGCTTGCCGGCCCCGACGATAAGGCTGCCGAACGGCTCGATCTCGGCCAGCCTCCGGACCAGCGAGGCGTTCAGAATCGAGGCGGTGATACCGAGCGCGCCGACCACCAGGAGAGGGCCGAACAGGATGACGCTCATGTAGTTGCCGAAGCGCTGCCCGAAGCGGCGCAGCCCCTCGATCCGCCAGACGTGGTTGAACGCTCCCTCGATCTTCTGCAACAACGAGACGGCCGTGTAAATCAGCAGCCCGAGACCGATCGTCCCCAGCACCCCGACATCGACGTTTTCGACGAAGTTGATGACGTTGCCGGCCAGCTCGTCTCCCTTGGCGCCGAGCGGGGCGAGGAAATCATGGAGGAGCGGCTCGACCTGGTTGTGCACGCCGAACATCTTGAGCACGGAGAAGCTGACGGCGAGCAGCGGCACCAGGGAGAGCAGCGTCGTGTAGACAAGGCCCATGGCGTGCAGGTTGAGCTGCCCGGTGGCGAAATCTCGAGCGATGACGTAGGAGAAGCGGAGCGCGCGCACGAGGAAGCGCCACACACGGCTCATCGCCTGGAGATCGGTCTCCCACACCAAAGCGTTGATACGCGCCTGGATCTTTCTGATCTGCTCGTTCATGGCGCTGCGCGTCTCCGGGACGGGGAACGCTCCCCGCCGACTTCCATATAGACGGACCGCCCGGCAGTGTCAACCGGGAATCGATTCGGGGAGGCGGGAGCGGCAGGCCTGTTCAATCCGGCCGGCCGATCTCCAGGAGAACCTTGAGAACGCCCGGCTTCCGCGCGTGGTCGAAGGCGGCGAGCGCCTCGCGCAGCGGGTAGCGGCTGGCGATCAGCGGGCGCGGATCGATCGTCCCTTCCGCCAGGAGCTTGAGCGCCGGCGCGAACGGCCCGCAGCGGGAGCCGACCAGCGTGATCTCGTCGACCACCAGCGACGAGACATCGACGCTCAGCTCCCCCGCGTAGGTGCTCTTCATGACCAGGGTGCCGCGCGGGCGCAGGGCGCGCCGCGCCAGGGCGAAGCCCTCGGGGTTGCCGGTGCACTCGACGGCAACGTCGAACCGGCCGGCGGCGATCCCCTCCGGCCGCGTCGTCGCGATGCCGCAGGCGGCCAGAAGACCGAGCTTCGATTCGTGCCGGCCGGCGACCGTCAGTGCACAGCCGGTCAGGGCGAGCGACCGGCCGATCAACTGCCCCAGCTTGCCATCGCCCACGACGACGACCCGCACGCCCGGCCCGAGGGTGATCTGCTCCTGGATCTCCAGCGCGGCGGCCAGCGGTTCGGCGAACACCGCGACTTCGTCCGGCACGGCGGCCGGAACGGGATGCAGGTTCTCCGCCGGCAGGATCAGCGACTCGGCGAAGGCGCCGTTCCGATCGACGATGCCGAGGACGGTGCGCCGTTCGCAGTGGGTGCGCCGGTTCGCCACGCAGGCGGTGCAGGCGCCGCAGACGGCGTTGATCTCCCCCGCCACCCTGCGGCCGACCAGTGCCTGCGGGCCGCGCTCGACCTCACCGAC
>CBDUYA010000368.1:0-2424 GCA_965371335.1 uncultured bacterium
CCAGCCCGTGCAGGCCGAGAGCCACTGCCCCGAACACGGCATACTCGACCCGCTGCTCGCTGAGAGCGCGGAAAACCGCTCGCAGACGATCCTCGTCCACGCTCCGTCGATCGCTCATCCCGTACCAACCTCCAGGGTCAGTTTACCACTCTGGGGCTGAGCCTGGCGGAGGCGGCGGGAGTCACGCCCGCGTCCGGAAGAAATCATCCCGGCGCCCATCCAATTCCCGGCAAGAGAAGGACCCCTCAGGCCGGTTGATATATAATTCGACCCTTATATTGACATTCTAAAGATCGAACGCCAAACCTAAGGAGGCACCAAATGCTGCGAAAAGCGATTGCTGTCACCACACTCGCTCTCCTGACCGCCGCCGGCCCCGGCGCGCTGTCGACGTCCGCCTGGGCCCAGAAGACGGGGGCCAGCGTGACGATCCAGCACGGCCGTGTGACCGGAATGAAAGAGGTGAAGGAAGACTCGAAGGCGGGCAAGGGCGCCATGGTGGGAGGGACGATCGGCCTGATCGCGGGCAAGAACAGCTCGGGAAAGAAGCGGCGGCAGAAGGCTGCCGCGGGCGCGGCCGTCGGTGCCGCCGCGGGCGCGGCGTCGAGCGGCGGGACGGTGATGCACTACACCGTCCAGACGGTCGGTGGGGCGACGATCGTGGTCGTGTCGGACCAGATGGAGATCCGCAAGGACGATTGCGTCACCGTCGAGGAGTCGGGCGGCAAAGCCAACATCCGGCGCGTCTCGGAGGTGATGTGCGATCCCGCGTCGCAGGACGTGGTGGAGGAGCTGCGGGAGGAGTTGGTGGAAGAAGCGGTGGAGTGCCTGCAGGCCAAGGAGGAGCTGGTCGCCGCCGAGACCGACGAGCAGATCGATCGGGCCATCCGCAAGGTGGACATTCTCTGTAACGACTAGCTGGTCAAAACCCCGGCTTCTCGTCGCTCTCCTTAAGCGCGCTGATGTAGAGGGTCTGCTCCCCCTTTTCCCTGGCGTCGGCGAAGTAGCCTATGACCGCCCGCACCACGTCGAGACGGGTGACGATGCCGACGAAGCGATCTCCCCGCAGCACGGGAAGCGCCCGGCTCGAATAGCCCCGCTTGGCGAACAGATCGACGACCGCCATGAGGGAGGTCTCCTCGGTGATCCGCGGCTGCTGCGGGTCGAGGTAGCTCTTCACCGGCTCGGGAGGGACCTCCTCATACACCATATCCATCATGGCGATCATCAGCCCCTGGGTCGAGATCAGGCCGTGAAACTTTCCCTCACCGTCCACCACCGCGACGCTCGGGACATTCTTCGTCATGAAGACCCGGGCCAGATCCCCCATCGATGATTCGGGATCGACGATCGCCGGGCGGCGGGTCATCAGGTCGCGCACCAGCGGAACCGGTCTCATCGCTCCTGCTCCGTCACTCCCGCGTTCTCACCAGGTGCTCCCGCCGCCGGCCCGGACGGCCGGCGATGGGGACAGGCCTCGCACTCCGGACTCTCCGGGCCGTCGCACAGTGCGGCAATCCCGCCGCAGGTACCGCGGATCCCGGCCCGTCCCATCAGGAGACCGGCCGCCATACCGAGCATGCTGAGGCCGAACACCGCGGCGGCCAGGATCACCGTCATCAACGTGGTCATTCAGAACCGCTGTCCGGCCCGGGCATTGCGGCCGCGTGCATCAGCCGAAGTCGTCATAGAATATGTTCCCGCGCTCCACGCCAAGCTCATCGAGCATCTGCACGACCGCCTGCGCCATGACCGGCGGTCCGCAGAGGTAGTACTCGATATCCTCCGGCGCCGGATGATCCTTGAGATAGGTATCGTACAGCACCTGGTGCACGTACCCGACCGGCCCCTTCCAGTCGTCCTCCTTCGCCGGCCGCGACAACGCCAGGGTGTAAGTGAAGTTGTCGTGCGTCCTGGCGAGCTCTTCGAACTCCTGCTCGTAGAATGACTCGCGCATGTTGCGGGCGTTGTAGAAATAAGAGATCCGCCGCTTGCTGTTGCGCTGCTTCAGAAGATCCAGGATGTGGCTGCGCAGCGGCGCCATCCCGGCGCCCCGCCCGACGTAGATCATCTCCGCGTCGGTGTCGCGGATGAAGAAATCGCCGTACGGGCCGGAGATCGTCACCTCGTCGTCCGGATTCAGGTTGAAGATGTACGAGGTCGCCATCCCCGGGGGGGTGCCAGCCGGGGCGCCGGCGGGAGGCACCGCGATGCGGACGTTGAGCATGATGATCCCCTCCTCGCCGGGGTAGCTGGCCATCGAGTAGGCGCGGACGATTGGCGCGTCGAGCTTGGCGGCATGGCTCCACATCTTCGCCCGGTCCCAGTCGGGCCGGAACTCCTCCCCGATGTCGAACTGCTCGAACTTCACGGTGTACGGCGGCACCTCGATCTGGATGTACCCCCCCGCCTTGAAGTCGACCG
>CBDUYA010000369.1:0-2409 GCA_965371335.1 uncultured bacterium
CTGTCGTTCGGCGGGCAGACCGCCCTGAACTGCGGCCTGGCCCTGCATCGGCAGGGGGTGCTGCGGCGTTATGGAGTCGAGGTCCTGGGAACGCCGATCAGCGCGATCGCCCGCACCGAAGACCGCCAGGTATTTGCGCGCGCGCTGCGCGACATAGGCCTCAAGGTGCCGGTCAGCGCCGCCGCGCGCAACCTGACCTCCGCCCTGCGCGTCGCGCGCCGGATCGGCTATCCGCTCATGATGCGACTCGGCTACACGCTGGGCGGGCGTGGCAGCGGTATCGCCCGCGACGAAGCCGAGCTGCGCCGCATGGCGGTGGAGGCGTTCACCTCGTCACCGCAGATCCTGCTCGAGGAAAACCTCACGGGCTGGAAGGAGATCGAATACGAAGTGGTCCGCGATCAGGCGGATAACTGCATCACCGTCTGCAACATGGAGAACTTCGATCCTCTCGGCGTGCATACCGGCGAGTCGATTGTCGTTGCTCCCTCGCAGACCCTTACCGATCAGGAATACTTTGCCCTGCGGGATATCGCCTTCCGTGCCATCCGTCATTTCGGCATCGTGGGCGAGTGCAACATCCAGTTCGCTCTCGATCCGGAATCGGACGACTATCGCATCATCGAGGTCAACGCGCGCCTGTCACGATCTTCGGCCCTCGCCAGCAAGGCGACCGGCTACCCGCTGGCGAGGATCGCCGCCAAGCTGGCTCTCGGGCACCATCTGCCCGAGTTGAAGAATTCGATGAACGAGACGACCACCGCCTGTTTCGAGCCGGCTCTAGATTATCTTGTGGTCAAGATGCCGAAGTGGGATCTCGACAAGTTCCAGGGCGCCTCGCACTTCATCGGCAGCGAGATGAAATCGGTCGGCGAGGTCATGTCGATCGGCCGCACTTTCGAAGAGGCGCTGCAGAAGGGGTGCCGGATGCTTGGAGACGGCATCATCGGCCTGATCGGCAACGATTTCAATATCAGCGACTCGCTCAAGGACCTGTCGCAGCCGACTCCGCGCCGGGTGTTCGCGATCGCCGAGGCGATCGACCGTGGCGCCCGCGTCTCGACCCTGCACAAGCGAACCGGAATCGATGCCTGGTTTCTGGACAAGATCGCGCGCATTAGCGGCCTGAAGCATGCCATCGCGACCGAAGGCCGGCGACTGGCGGGCCTGAAGGGACGTGGCCGATTCAATCGCCGCCTCCTCGCACAGTCCAAGGAAGCCGGTTTCTCGGACGCGCAAATCGCCCGCTTCACCGGCGTATCAGAAAAGAGAGTGGAGGGCTGGAGACTGGCGGCGGGCATCATCCCGGCGGTCAAGCAGATCGACACGCTGGCGGCGGAATGGCCGGTGCGCACAAACTACCTCTACATGACGTATCAGGGGAGGGAGGACGACGTCACTGCGCAGGATGGCGCGCGCCGTGTTCTTCTCCTGGGATCGGGCGCCTACCGTATCGGATCATCGGTCGAGTTCGACTGGTGCAATGTGAGCGCCGCGAACGCCCTCCGCCGTCTCGGGTACGCTCCCGTGGTCATCAACTGCAACCCGGAAACGGTCTCGACCGACTACGATATGGGGCATACCCTGTATTTCGAAGATCTGTCGTTCGAAAGAGTACGGGACATCTGGCGCAAGGAGAAACCTCTCGGCGTCATCCTCTCATTCGGCGGGCAGATCCCGAACAACCACGCCCTGGCGTGCGCCCGGGCTGGAATCCCGGTCTTCGGAACGCAGCCGCGTGACATCGATCGCGCCGAGAACCGGCACAAGTTTTCGGCTCTCCTCGATCGACTCGGTGTGCCGCAGCCCGCATGGACCGAGGTGACGACGCGACGCGAAGCGATGAGGTTCGGCCGGCGGGCCGGCTATCCCGTTCTGGTTCGTCCATCCTACGTTCTGTCGGGCGCCGCGATGCGCATAGCGATCGATGACGCGGCCCTTGACGCGGCGTTGCACGGGGCGGCCGAGGTGTCCCGCGACCATCCCGTCGTCATCTCGAAGTTTATCGAAGGGGCGAAGGAGCTGGAAGCCGATGCCGTTGCCGCGGACGGCGATATGCTGGCCGTGGCGGTGACGGAGCATGTCGAGAATGCCGGAGTTCATTCGGGGGACGCAACCGTCGTCTTTCCGCCGCAGAAGCTCTATCTGGAAACGGTGCGGCGGATACGCGACATCACCTCGCGTCTGGCCCGGGCGCTGCGCATCACGGGACCGTTCAACGTGCAGTTCCTCGCCATCGACAATGAAGTCATGGTGATCGAGTGCAACCTGAGGGCCTCGCGTTCCTTCCCGTTCATCTCGAAAGTCAGCGGCGTCAACTTCGTCGATCTCGCCACCCGGGCGATGATGGGTGAGGAGGTGCGCCCGGTGCCGGAGTCGCTCCTCGATCTCGATTATGTCGGCGTGAAG
>CBDUYA010000370.1:0-2351 GCA_965371335.1 uncultured bacterium
CACCCTCCCATCGCATGACTCGCGGGACGTGCAGGTGCGGCAACTGACCCTTTTCCCATCGACCTTGCGCCGGCCAAGGCCCCGCAGTAGAATCTCGTCTCGCTTACAGACAATTGCCTGGACGCCCCGATGAAGGACGCGTCCGGCATTCACTCATGGAGGAAAACAATGAAGAGACTGCTGCCGTCGCTGCTCTGCCTGATGATCGCCGTATGCGCCCCGTTGTGGGCGAAAGAGAGTGCCGACACCAACCTGCAGATCCTGCTCGACAAGATCCACGCCGACAAGAAGCTCCTGGTGGCCGCCAACATGGACCTCAGCGACGTCGAGGGGAAGGCGTTCTGGCCCGTCTACGACAGCTACCAGAAGGACCTCAAGGGGGTTAACGAGCGCCTCGTAATGGTCATCACCTCCTACGCGGAGGCCTGGAACAATGACGCCCTGACCGACGAGAAGGCGAAATCGCTGCTGGACGAGGCGCTGGCGATCGAGGAATCGGAGGTGCAGCTCCGCAAGAAACACGCGGACAAGCTTTTCGGCATTCTCCCCGCCAAGCTGGTGGTGCGCTACATGCAGATCGAGAACAAGATCCGGGCCGCCATCCGCTATGACCTCGCCGAGGAGATCCCGCTGGTTCAGTAGCCAGGCTAGACCGCGAAGCGCTCCGCGCTCCACTCCAGTCCGATCTCGGAGGGTGGGGCCATGTAGCCGGCGATTGCCGAGGCGGCGACGACGGCCGGGCTAGCGAGGAAGCCTTCGCCCCCGATCCCCATGCGGTTCTGCCAGTTGCGGTTGAAGGTGGTGATGGCGCGCTGGCCCGGCTTGAGGGCGTCGGGGCCCTGGCCGAAGCAGGGACCGCACCATGAATCGCGGATGGCGCCGCCGACGCTCAGGAACACCTCGGCGATCGACTCCCCCTCCAGCCGGCCCTCCGGCTGGCGGATCGCCCGGCCGACGTTGCCGCTGCCGGGGAAGATGACGAATTCGACCCCGGCGGCGATTTTCTTCCGGCCGGCGGCGCGGGCCGCCCGCAGGATGAGGGCCGCTCCCAGCAGGTCGTCGTAGCTGCCGTTGGTGCAGGAGCCGATCAGCGCCTTGTCGAAGGTCAGCTTCTCGCGCGCCACCTCGCCGGCCGGGAAGGCGTTGCCGGGGCTGTATGGCCTGGCGACCATCGGCACGATCTCGTCGAGCCTCAGGATCTCATCAACCTCGAACGTCGCGTCGGCGCCCGACACCAGTCGCGGGTACGGGAGCTCGATGCCGCGCTCCCGATACCACGCTTCGGTCAGGTCGTCGCGGGCGAAGATGCCGTTCTGCGCCTCCCCTTCCGCCATCATATTGGCGATGGTGTTCCGGAACGGCATCGGCAGCTCTCGGTCGCGGTCGACGAACTCGACCCCCATGCCGCCCGACTGCCCCTTCCCCCAGCGGCGCAGCAGCTCCAGCACGATGTCCTTGCCGGAGACCCACGGCTGCAGCCTGCCGGTGAAGACGATGCGGCGCTGCTTCGCCGGCGTGAAGTAGATGTAGCCGGTCGACCAGCCGAACCCGACCGTGGTGCTGCCGACCCCGATGCCGACCGCGCCGTAGGCGCCGTAGGCGCGGCTGTGCGAGTCACCGCCCGGATAGAAGCCGCCCGGCACGATCAACCCCTGTTCGGGGAGGTAGAGATGAAAGATGCCGTCCCCCGGCGCGGCATAGTGCGGCTTGCCGATGCCGTGCACGCCGGCGAAGGCGCGCGAGATCGAGGTCTGCCGCTCGTCCTCCTCCTTGCCGGTGAAGACAAAGTGGTCGCTCACCATCGCCGCCTGGCGCGGGTGAATCGTCCTGCCGCCGGTGATGGTGTTGAAGGTGTGGATGGCGAACGGCGCGGTCCCGTCGGAGGCGGGCAGCAGGTCGGCGTAGACCCGAAGCGTCCGTCCCGGCTTCACCTCGGTGCTGCGATTGACGCGGTGCGCCCAGACGATCTGCTCGGTCAGGGTCATCTTCTTCGACTGCTCTTCATCCGGAAACTCGATCCTCGGCTCGGTCCGCACCGATGGCGGGAATTCGCGGGCCCCGACCGCGTAGATACCGCCGGTGCGGCGGATCTCTTCCTCCTTCCCGGTCAGCGGGACCGGCCGGTACTCCTTTTTCTGCGTCAGGTTGCGCAGAGCGCGCGATCCGGTCTCGAAGGAGAACTGATCACCGTCCTGTGCGTCGGCGACCGCCGCGGGGGACTGCACGACGTGCAGCCCGAGATTGAGGGCGTTGCGCCGGAAGATGTCCCCCATGTTGGCGTCGCAGACCACGACCATCTCGAGGCCCTTCTCCTCGGCGACCCCCTTGAGACCGGCCGGCGACATCTCGCG
>CBDUYA010000371.1:0-2332 GCA_965371335.1 uncultured bacterium
AGGATGATCAGCCATTTGGCGAGCGTTCCGAGCATGCAATCGGCGGCGAACTTCACCCGCTCTTTCCTCCTGAGGCTGCGGCCGGTCCGGTTGTGCCCCGGTCGGCGGGCCTGGAATTGTGCGCCGGACGGCGAAACGGTGGACTTCCCGCCATTCCGCATTATTAATGACGGCGGACCGGAGGTGTCCGGCAGAATTCCTCCAGCGTCTATAATGGATCGAAAATGGCTATGTCTTCTCATCGAATGCCGATCTCCTCCGCACCGGGTGGGGGAGTGGTTCGTCTCATGTTTCTGCTGATCCTGGTGACGGCGTATTCGCCGTTGCCGGCGCAGGAGAGCGAGCGGGTTGTGGTTGGCCGGATCCGGGGGACGGTCAAGGACGACGACAACAGCCGGCCGGTGCCGGGACTCCTGGTGCAGCTCGGGTCGGGCGACCGGTCCGGCGCCCTGCGCATCACCGGGACGGACGAGAAAGGCCGCTACCTGTTCCGGGATCTCCCCGCCGGTCTTTATACCGTGCAGATCGCCGCCGCCGGGTACCGCCCCGAGACCAAGGGGGAGATCGAGGTGCGTCCCCCGTTCCAGAACATCGTCGATTTCCGCCTCACCCCCACGGATGCTTCGCCGCCCGGCGCCCCCGCGGCCGCGGGGTCGACGCTGCGGTCGGCGCCCCTTGACGGAATCCCCACGGTCAGCGTCCGGGGCGATCTCGCCGATCAGGACAGACGGCCGGTGGTGGAGGTCTCGGTCACCCTCGTCTCTCACGAGGGGTACGGGATCTACCAGGCGTTCTCCGGGCAGGACGGGCGGTTTCTGGTCGAGAGGGTGCCGCCGGGGAGCTATCGGGCCGTGATCGCCTCGCCGGGCCACGTCACGCTCGATTTGCGTTCGGTCGAGGTGCCGGCCGGCAGCGGCCTCGATCTCAGCCTCACGCTGGTCGACTATCCGCTCAACTTCCGGAGCGAGGCGAAGGATGGAAGGCTGCCGCCCGAGAAGCCCCGGCCGGCGCCCGAGACGGTGGACGACTCACCCTCCTAGACCCGGGATGTTCTGCTTGCGCACGGCGTAGTATCCGCGGCGGGTCCGGATGTCGACATCCTTCTTCGGGGCCTTCAGTTTGATCTCACGCCAGCGGCCGTCCCACGAGGTGTCGGACGGTTCGTAGGTGATGTAGTACTGACTCTTCAGCTCGCGGCTGATCTCCTCGTAGACGTCCTCCAACTCGTCCACCTTGCCGGGGAAGTAGGCCCGCCCTCCGGTTTCTTCCGCCAGTGTCTTGAGGACGTGCCGCAAGTCGAGGTCGAGGACCGAGGTGCCGAGACCGATCGGATAGATGATGACGTCAGAGATCTTCGCTTCGTCGAGGATCCGCTTGAAGGAGAACTTGCTCGCCGTGTCGTCGCCGTCGGTCAACAGGATGATCGCCTTGCGGCCCTCGATTTCCCTGATGCGACGGTAGGAGGCGTGCAGGGCGTCGTACAATGCTGTCCCGCCAAGCGCGCTGGTGCTGGTAATCGCCCGCTGCAGCGCCTTCTTGTTGGTGGTGAGCGACTGGAGGAGGAAGACCCTTTCATCGAAGTCGATCACCAGGGCGCGGTCCTCCTCGCCGAGGCCCTCTACGAAGCGGCTGGCGGCGGCATGGACCGTGTTGAGGGCGGCCTGCATGCTGCCGCTGCTGTCGAGGATGACCGCCAGGGTCACGGGGCGTTCCTCGATGTAGAAGTCGACGATCTTCTGCTGCACGCCGTCTTCCTCCAGGACCATGTGCTCCTTCTGGAGGTCGACGACGAAGTGATGATCACCGCCGTCCTCCCGCACCGTCGCGTAGAGCACGACCCGGTTGACCTGCACGGCATAGTTGATAACGACGCGCTTCAGGATCACCGTGTCGGTGACGGTGACCCCTTCGGCGTGATAGGCGACCGCCTGGATGACCCAGGAGCGCGGGTCGACGCCGAAGTCGTAGACACAGTGGTACGGCATCTCGGTGTCGATGAACACCAGCTGATCGTCGACGAAGAATTCGACCTTCTCCACCAGGGAGGAGTCGGCGGCGAGCACCTCGGCATCGATGGCCGAGCGCCCGAAGCGGAAGTCGTTGTGCGCCGGGTTGGTGATGCGGATCGCGAACCCCTTGCGGCTGCGCACCTGGGGTGCGGACGGCAGATCCCGGCCGGGCGTCTGTGGCACGACCGGAGACGCGAGGAGGAGGCCGCAGATGGCGGCGGTCAGCCAGGCGAAGGCCCGCGGGAGCGGGGACGGAGCCTGGGTCACCGGCCCCCTCCGGCGGTGGCCGTCGACTCGCCGGCCCGGCGCTGTGCTCCCGGGGT
>CBDUYA010000372.1:0-2321 GCA_965371335.1 uncultured bacterium
GATGCGGTCCAGCGGCAGACCGAGTTGATCCCGGTACATCCCCAGCCGCTCGTCAATCGAACGAACCGCGACCCCGAGATGGTCGAGCACCGTCCCGCCCCGCCGCGTCCCGGCCCGATCGCGACCGGCGAGCAGCTCGCGCGCCGCCGTATAGGGATCGACGCGCCGCTCTTCGATACGCTTCGCGTAGGCGGTCAACTGCTCCTCCCCCAGCTCGCCGGTCATCAGGCCGGCCATCAGCCGCTCGCGCACGATCTCCAGCAGGCGTTCCGCGAGGCCTGCGCGGCGGCGCGAGGCGAGGAGCTTCCGGCGGCGGAGAAACTCCCCGTGCCGGCCGCTGGCGTCCACCAGTTCGTCGACGCCCGTCCCGTCGCTGGCAATGGTCTTGAGAATCGGCGGACGCCACGGGCGCGGCTCGCCGAACGAGAGCATCGCTTCGAGATCGGAGACCAGTCGATCGGCCCCGGCATGATCGCTCTTGTTGATGACGAACAGATCGGCGATCTCGAGAATGCCGGCCTTGATCGCCTGCACGTCGTCTCCTTGCCCGGGAGTGAGCACGACGAGGACCGTGTCGGCCACCCGCACCACGTCGACCTCGTCCTGGCCGACGCCGACGGTCTCGATCAGGATCGGATCCCGGCCCGAGGCATCGAGCAGATCGACGGTGTCGCGAGTCGCCCTGCTCAGGCCGCCGAAGCGGCCGCGGCTGGCCATCGAGCGGATGAAGACGCCGGGATCGAGCGCATGCTCCTGCATGCGGATGCGATCTCCGAGGATCGCGCCGCCACTGAAGGCGCTGGTCGGATCGACGGCCACGACGCCGACGCTTCGTTGCGCGCCGCGATAGGCGGAGATGAGACGGTTGACCAGAGTGCTCTTGCCGACGCCGGGAGGCCCGGTGACCCCAATGACGGTGGCCCCGCCCGTGCGCCCGAACAATTCGGCCAGAACGGCCTCTCCGGCGGGATTGCCTTCCTCCACGAGGGAGATGCCCCTCGCCAGAGCGAGCGGATCTCCCGACGCGATGGACGCGGCCAGCTTGTGCGTCACTGCGCGGTCCCCGGTTCTGCGCTGAGCAGGTGGCGGGCGATCACCAGCCGCTGGATCTCCGACGTCCCCTCTCCGATGGTGGTGATCTTCGCGTCGCGGTAGGCCTGCTCGACCGGGTATTCCTTGACATAGCCGTACCCGCCGTGGACCTGGACGGCCCGGTCGGCAACCCGTACGGCAACCTCCGAGGCATACAGCTTGGCCATCGCCGAGGCGACCGTGACATCGTTCCCCCCATCCTTCAGGAATGCGGCGTGCTGCACCAGGAGACGGGCCGCGTTCACCTCCACCTCGGAGTCCACGAGCAGCCACTGCACAGCCTGAAAATCGGCGATCGGCCGGCCGAACTGCTGGCGGCGCTTGGCGTAGTCGATGGCATGATCGAGGGCGCCCTGAGCGATCCCGACCGCCAGAGCACCGATGCTGATGCGACCCCCGTCGAGTATGCGCATGGCGTCGACGAAGCCCTCTCCTTCCTTACCGAGCCGGTTGGCGTCCGGCACACGACAGTCATCCATGATGATCTCGGAGGTGTCGGAGGCGCGGCAGCCGAGCTTGTCCTCCTTGCGTCCGGGCCGGAATCCCTTCATGCCCTTGTCGAGAATAAACGCCGAAATGCCATGCTTACCCTTCGACCGGTCGGTGACGGCGAAGACCACGGCCACATCGCCGACCGTGCCGTGGGTGGTGAACGTCTTGCTGCCGTTCAGCACCCAGTCCGCGCCGTCGCGCACCGCGGTCGAACGGGTTCCGGAGGCGTCACTGCCCGCCGTCGGCTCGGTCAGGCTCCAGGCCCCGATCTTCTTCCCTTCCGCCAGGGGCACCAGATAGCGCCTCTTCTGCTCCTCGGTTCCGAACATGAAAATGTGATTGCTGCAGAGCGAATTGTGGGCTGCCACCGACAGGCCGATGGCGCCATCGACCCGGGCGATCTCCTCGATGATCAGCACATAGTCCTGGTAGTTGAGGCCGGAGCCGCCGTATGCGGGCGGGAACAGAACGCCGAGCAGCCCCATCTCACCAAGCTGCGCCATCAGGTCGCGCGGAAACTCCTGGGTCTCATCGAGCTGGCGCGAGCGGGGCGCGATCTTCTTGGCGGCAAACTCGCGGACGGTGCGGCGGGTCAATTCCTGTTCTTCGGTCAGACGGAAATTCACGGTGACCTCACGGTGGCGCGGAGCTTGTTGCAGCCTGGTATCTATTCCCTTATCCACCAATAGCTTACGCTGACTCTGTTCGTGCCCTGCGACAGGCGCCCCGCAGGCACT
>CBDUYA010000373.1:0-2308 GCA_965371335.1 uncultured bacterium
CGGACAGAGAGGCGACGTCCCCGGACATCCACCAACACCGTCGTCGGGCATTTTCTTGTATACTGCGGGGCCCGTTGCTGCTCCATCGAGGAGATCCATCTTGCGAGTCGTGTCCATATCCGGCATGGTGGCGCTGGCCGCCTGTTTGGCGGCGCCGGCTACAGCGGCCTCTGCGCCCGCTTCAGAGCAGCGTGCAGAACTCCACTTCAGCGTCGAGGAGTCGGCGCTGTTCGAGCTTCTGCGCGCCGCCACCCCCTACACCGTCACGGTCGGCTCCGGGATCACGGCAGTCGACCTGGTTCTGCGGGATCCTGTCGACTTCGCTCTTACGGAGGGGGAAGCGCGCCTCAGGATTCGCGTGCGGGGTACGACGATCCCGGTCGATCAGGTGATCGAGCCGGTGCTGACCATCGAATACGATCCCCTTCAGCGGCAATACTTCATCGTCGTGACCAGCCTCACGGTGCGGCTGCCTCTGCTCGGCGCGCTCGATCTCCGGGATGCGTTGCCCCGCATGGCCGTTCCGGCCCTCGTCGAACACTTATGGGAGCTCGACTCCCGTCCCCTGGGAGCCCGTTTCCATATCCGCCGTATCGCCATCCTCGACCAGCGTGTGGAAATCTCCGCCGACGTCGACTTCCCCCCGCTCAGACCCCGTTGAGCGCCCGCCCCCTGCGGGGGCGTTGCTCCCTCGGCTGCCACGCGTTTCGAGATCGCGATAAACCTGAGCCAGATGCTTCTCGATGATCGCCACATCCGGGGCGAGATCGCGCGCCTCACGGAGCAGGGTGACCGCCTTCTGCCAATCGCCCTGTCCGCGGAAAGCCCAGCCGAGAGAATCCTTGAAGAAGGCGATTTGCCGCGGCGGATAGTTGCGAGCCAGGGCCAGGCGAACGGCGCGGGAGAGCATCTCGATCGCGCGGTGCAATGCCATTTCGTGTTCGGCGTAGTGATAACCGAGGAGGTTCAAGAGAGATGGCTCGTCAGGGGCCGCGGCGACGGCGCGCTCGTACCAGGCAGCCGCAAGCGCCGGACGGTCTGCGCGGGCATGGTGGCGACCGATCGTGGCGCATGCCTCCGTCAGGAAAGGATTCGTTTTCCGCTCGGGACGACGCTCGATGAAGCGCGCCAGCTCGATGATTCGCTGTTCACCCGGCATCGACCGGGACATCAGTCCCTGGAACTCGTCGCGGGAGGCCCGCAAGCGGACTTTCTCACACCCGATGGTCAAGCTCATCAGAGAAATGCAGAGCAGGGCCCGCCCGAGAAGACGATTTCCCGCTCTCACGCGGATGCCTCCGAACCATGCGCGGGGGCGAGAGGGAGCCTGAGGATGACCACCGTTCCTTCACCCGGCCTGCTCCTGATGTCGATGCTGCCGCCATGTTCCTCGGCGGCCTTGCGGGCGATGGCCAGCCCGAGACCTGTCCCACCGCTTCTCGTCGAAAAGTAAGGCTCGAACAGGCGCGACAGAGTGTGAGGATCAATGCCCGACCCGTTGTCCCGCACTTCGATACGCATCGTCTGCGGAGCCGCGCCACTGTCATCGACCCGGGCAGCGATCCCGATCGTCCCTTTGTCATCGAGTGCCTGCAGGGCGTTCTCAATCAGGTTGACCAGGGTTCTGTGCACTACCTTGCGATCCACCAGGATCTGCGGCAGTCCGGGCGGCACATCGGTGTCAAAGCGGATTCCGGGAGGCGGAGAGGTCGCATAAGGCTGCAGGGCTTCCTGAATCAGCTCTCCGACCGGCACCGGCTGCGGACGGATCTCCGGGAGTCGGGCATAGGCTGAGAATTCGGAGGCCATCTGCCGCAGCGCCCGGACCTGAGTCTGGATATTGTCAAGGCAATCATGGAGGATCGAGTCAAATCGTTCGTCGCCCGCCTTCCAGACCCGCCGCACATGCTCGACCGAAAGCTGGATCGGGGTGAGCGGGTTCTTCACTTCGTGCGCGATCCGGCGGGCCATTTCGGCCCACGCCGCAAGGCGCCCCGATCGAACGATTTCGGTGACGTCTTCGAGCAGAACGATGACGCCGGCCGGGGCCTCCTCCTCCGGCACGAACCGAAGAAACACGGCCCGCAGACGCCGCTCCCGATTGCCTCGCACGAGATCAACCTCGACCTCGGAGTCGCCGCCGCCGGCGAGCGCGCGTGAGAGGGCGCGACCGAGAGGCTGGAGCGGCGGATCTCCCATCAGAAACTCCAGAAGATCGTCTCCGGTCGAGGGTGGGGAGGATCCACCCGCCAGAAGCTGTCCGGCCGCGGGGTTGATGGTGATGAGCGAACTGGTGGAATTGATCGAC
>CBDUYA010000374.1:0-2272 GCA_965371335.1 uncultured bacterium
AGTGCCTGGGGGCATGCGACGCGGCGCCGATGTGCCAGATCAACGACAAGGATTACTTTTATCTCGACGAGAAGAAGCTCGACGCGCTGCTGGAGACGCTCGAGTAGACGACCATGGCATTCGAACCGCTGCTGACACGCAACATCAACCGGCCCGATTCCCGCCAGATCGCAACCTACCTGGCGGCCGGCGGCTATCAGGGCCTGCGGCGCGTCATGAAGGAGTTCGCGCCCGAGGCGATGGTCGACGAGGTCAAAAAGAGCGGCCTGCGCGGGCGCGGCGGCGCCGGCTTTCCCGCCGGGGTGAAGTGGGGGTTCCTGCCCAGGACCAGGGACAAGCCGCGCTACCTGTGCGTCAACGCCGACGAGAGCGAGCCGGGAACCTTCAAGGACCGTCTGCTGATCGAGAAGGATCCGCACATGGTGCTCGAGGGAATCATCATCTCCTCTTACGCCATCGAGTGCCACACCGCCTTCTTCTACATCCGGGGCGAGTTCCACCAGGGGGCCCGCATCTTCCAGCAGGCGATCGACGAGGCTTACGCGAACGGTTATCTCGGCAGGAACATCCTCGGCAGCGGCTTCGATCTCGACGTGATCGTCTACCGCGGCGCCGGCGCCTACATCTGCGGCGAGGAGACGGCGCTGCTCGAATCGCTGGAAGGAAAGCGCGGCCTGCCGCGCCTCAAGCCGCCCTTCCCGGCGATTGTCGGGCTGTACGGCTGCCCCACCATCATCAACAACGTCGAGACGCTGGCCAACGTGACCCTGATCGGCGAGCGCGGGAGCGAGTGGTTCGCCGGTATCGGCCGGGAAAAGAACACCGGCCCGAAGCTCTACTGCGTCTCGGGTCACGTCAAGCGGCCGGGGGTGTACGAGGAGGCGCTCGGCTTCCCCCTGATGGAGCTGATCAACGAGCGGGCCGGCGGCATGCTGCATCCCGATCGGCCACTCAAGGCCGTTGTGCCGGGTGGTTCCTCGATGCGGATTCTCCCCGCGTCAAGATGTGACGTGCTGATGGACTTCGACTCGCTGATGGCGGCCGGCTCGATGCTCGGCTCGGCGGGGGTCATCGTCATGGACAGCAGCACCTGCATCGTCGGTGCGCTGCTCAACCTCGCCCGCTTCTACGCCCACGAGTCGTGCGGCCAGTGCACGCCGTGTCGCGAAGGGACCGGCTGGTTCGTGAAAATCCTGCAGCGTCTGGAGGCCGGGGAAGGGCAGCCGGGCGATCCCGACCTGCTGGCCAACGTCGCCAGCCGGGTGGAGGGGAACACCATCTGCCCGTTCGGCGAGGCGGTCGCCTGGCCGGTGCAATCGTACGTCAAGGAATTCCGCGCGGAGTTCGAAGAGCATGCGGCGCGCCATGGATGCCCGACGAGGGCCGCCGCGGCGAGCTGAGAGGATCATGGCCGAACCGCAGCCGCAGCCACAGCGACCCGAGCCCGGGCTGGACGAAGTCGCCCTGCTGATCGACGACCGTCCGGTGGTGGTGAAGAAGGGGACGACCGTTCTGCAGGCGGCCGAGAAGGCCGGCCTGCTGATCCCGCACTACTGCTACCACCCCGGTCTCAGCATCGCCGGCAACTGCCGCATGTGCCTGATCGAGATCGAGAAGATGCCGAAGCTGCAGATCGGCTGCGCCACCCTCGCCGCGCAGGGGATGGTGGTGCGCACCGCCAGCGACCGGGTGAAGAACTCGCGCGAGGGGATCATGGAGTTCCTGTTAATCAACCATCCCCTCGACTGCCCGATCTGCGACCAGGCGGGGGAGTGCCGGCTGCAGCAGTACTCGGCCGAGTACGGATCGGGCGAGAGCCGCTTCACCGAGGACAAGGTCCACTCTCCGAAGCGCAACGACATCGGGCGCTACGTCAAGTTCGACGCGGAGCGCTGCATCAAGTGCACCTGCTGCGTCCGCTTCACCGACGAGGTGAGCAGGAGCCACGAGCTCGGTCTGTTCGAGCGGGGGGATCACGCCATCATCGGCGCCTTCCCGGGCCGTCCTCTCGACAATCCCTATTCCGGCAACACGGTCGATATCTGCCCGGTCGGCGCCCTCACCTGGACGCCGTTCCGCTTCCGGGCGCGCGTCTGGTTCCTCAAGGACGTCGCCTCGGTCTGCGGCGGCTGCGCGCGCGGCTGCAACGTCAATCTTTCCCTCTACGACCGCCGCATTCACCGCATGACGCCCCGTTTCAACGACCAGGTGAACGACTGGTGGATGTGCGATCCGGGACGGCGGTCGTTCGAGCCGCTGTACGAGAAGCCCC
>CBDUYA010000375.1:0-2210 GCA_965371335.1 uncultured bacterium
ACTGTGCCCTCCTGTCTCTCCCCCCGGAGTCCATATCGAGTCGTGTCGGGTCTTATCGATTGCGGCGATTATAACCGGGAAACAGGTCAGTATGAACACATTGGTGACATATCTGCCCCGCTTCGGGGAATTCAGGCGAAGGGATCCGGACGGTGGCGGCCGTCAGCCGGCGTATTCTACCGGGCGATCGAGGGCTTCCACCCGGGTGAGGCCCGGGCATCGTAAACGGGGTGGGGTGACGGATGAGGCCGGTATAATGAAACTTCCCGGGGACCATCTATGAGAGCCGAAGTGCGCGGAGCGCCGGCGCGCGACTGGATGAGGCAGCGGGTCTTCGCCCGCGATCGGGAGTGCCTCACCCGGCTGCTCGAGCAGGTGCGGCGGCAACCGTCCGACTTTCCCGATGTTGCGGCCCTGGCCGCCGCCGGCCGGTTCGGCGCGACCAGGCTGATCCATCTTTTTCGCCTGCACCTGCACACCACGCCCGTCGCATTCCTGCAAAGGGCGCGGGTCGAGGCGGCGCAGCGCATTCTGCTGAAGACCGATCGACCATTGATAGACGCCGCGTTCGAGGCCGGCTTCGCCGGCGGCTCGGTGTTCTACGAGGATTTCCGTCGTCTCAGCGGTCTCTCCCCGCGCGCCTGGCGCCGGCTGCGGCGACAATCCCGATTTGCCCTCGAGCTGCCGGCCGACTTCCGCGCCGACGAGTGTCTCCGCTACCTGGGACGGGATCCCGACAGCCCGGCGGAGCAGGTGCGAGGTCGTTCACTGCGTCGCGCCGTCCGCATCGATGGGACGCCGGCGGTGCTGACCGTTGAGCTGCGGCGGGCCCGGGCGATGGTCGCCGTCGAGGGGCCGCGGTCGATTTCGCCGTCCGGCATGGCGCAGGTCCACCGGATCGTCCGGCGCGTGCTCGGTCTCGATCTCGATCCGGCGCCCTTCATAAGAAAAGTACGGCGCCACCGCCGCCTGGCCCGCTTCGTCGCCCGGCGGCCCGGCCTGCGCATCCCGCAGACCGCCGATGTCTTCGAGGGGCTGGTCTGGTCGATCATCGGCCAGCAGATCAATCTTCCTTTCGCGCTCCGCCTGCGCCGCCGGCTGATCGAGCGGACCGGAACACCGATCGACAGCCTCATCGCTCACCCCGATGCCGCCGCCGTCGCGCGCCTCGACTACCGTGACCTGACGACAGCGCAATACTCGCGCCGCAAGGCGGAGTACCTGATCGACACCAGCCGCCTGGTCACCCGCGGCGACCTGGCGCCGGAGGCGTTTCCCGCCGAGCCGGCGACCCTCGTCGAGCAGAACATGCTGGCCGTGCGGGGACTCGGTCCCTGGTCGGCACAGTACGTGATGATGCGCGCCTGCGGATTCGCCGATTGCGTGCCGGTAGGCGACTCCGGTCTGGCAACGGCGCTCGAGCGACTGCACGATCTCGACGAGCGCCCCGGCCCCGACGAGACACGCCGCCTGATGGAGCCGTTCGCGCCATTCCGCAGTCTTGCCACCTTCCATCTCTGGAGGATGCTGGGAGACACCGCATGACGACCTATGCCGACCAGTTTCCGACCCCCGTCGGCGATCTGTTCATCGCCGTCAACGACGAAGGCGCCCTCCTGCGGCTGCTGTTCGTAGGTCGTCGCGGTCGCGACATGCTGACCGCCGGCCTGACCGGGCCACTCGAGTGGAATGCCGATCGCTGTGCCCATGTCGAACGACAACTGGCCGAGTATTTCGGCCACGAGCGGCGCACCTTCGATCTGGAGATCGAGCTGCAGGGAACGCCGTTCCAGAAACAGGTCTGGGGCGAGCTGCAGCGGATCCCGTTCGGTGAGACGATCAGCTACCGGCAGCTCGCCGATCGCCTCGGCCGTCCGACCGCCACCCGCGCCGTCGGCCGCGCCAACGCCACCAACCCGATCTGCCTCGTGGTGCCGTGCCATCGCGTCATCGGCGCGGATGGATCGCTGACCGGCTTCGGTGGTGGTCTCGACGTCAAGCGTTCGTTGCTGCAGCACGAAGGAGCGCTGCGCGGGCTGTTCTGACGTCGCGCCCGCTGCGTGGGCGACCGGCTTGCCTCGCGCCGACCCGTGGCATACAGTCACCGGCGGATGACGCTGCGCACAAAACTCGGGCTCTCCCTGCTGGCCGCCGCTCTTCTGCCGATGGGGGTCGCCGTCGGCGTGCCGCTCCTGCAGGCGGGTCACCGC
>CBDUYA010000376.1:0-2199 GCA_965371335.1 uncultured bacterium
GAATTTCTCGGTGTGCTGAAGAGCGCCATCGGCCCGCAGCAGGATATGATTCTGGCCCGGCTGCACGGCGAGAGCGTCGAGTTCACGGGTGTTGTTTCCGGCATGAGCGGCAGTCCGGTCTACGTCGACGGCCGTCTGGTCGGCGCCATTTCTTATCGTCTCGGTCAGTTCGGCAAAGAGCCGATCGCCGGGATCACCCCGATCGCGGACATGTTGAAGGTTGCCTCGGCGGGCGACTCGGCCAGGCCCCGGGAGGGCGGGCGCGCTCCCGATCTGATCGGCAGGTTCCTCGGCACCCCATCGATCCCCGGCCTCGGCGATGCGCCGATCAATGGGGCGGACGGGCCGCTGGGGACCAATGTGCCGACCGTGACCACCAGCCTGGGCGGCATGCAGCCGATCAGCACGCCGCTGATCTGTTCCGGCTGCGATCCGGGAGTGCTCGGCTACTATGCACCGATCTTCAGAAGGCAGGGACTCGAGCCGACCGCCGGCGGCGGCATAGCCGACATCGAGACGCCTCTTCCCCTCCTCCCCGGCACCGGGATCGGTGGCGCGCTGGTGACGGGGGACCTCAGCGTGGCCGGCATCGGCACCCTGACCTACGTCGACGGCGACACGGTGTTCGCGTTCGGTCATCCGTTCCTCGGCACCGGGTCGATAGAAATCCCGATGACCCAGGCGCAGGTGCTGCTGACCTTCGCCTCCTCGCAGGCGTCGTTCCGTGTCGCCAACTCGACCGCACCGATCGGCACGCTGGTCGAGGACCGATTGACCGCCATCGTCGGCAAGCTGGGTCGCACGGCGCCGACGCTGTCGCTGACCGTGCGAGTCGGTACCGCGGGCGGCGAGCGCACGTTTCACTACGACGTCGTGCGGGACCGCTCCTGGGCCCCCGTCATGGTCGCCCTGACCACCGCCAGCAGTCTGGTGCGGACGACGGAATACACCGCGGGGGCGACCCTGGCGCTCCGTTACCGTATCGATATCGAGGGCCGGCCGAGCGTGTCGCGCGAAGACCTGTATTCGGGGGTCAACCCGAACCAGCCGGTGCACCTCGCCCTGGCCAACAACGCCGCCGGCCTGTTCTCGGTGCTGATCAACAACCCGTTCGAAGCGGTGACCATTAAGGCGGCCGAGATCGACGTCGAGGTCCTGGAGGAATCGCAGATCGCCCGCGTGGCCGGACTGCGGGCCTCGCAGAAAGCGGTGAAGGCGGGCGAGCCGTTCATCGTGACCGCGACCCTGGCCCCGTTTCGGGGAGAGGAGCGGGAGGTCGATTTCGAAGTGCGCCTGCCGGAAGACATCAAGCGGGGCGAGGTGACCCTTTACGTTGGTGCGGCGGGCGCGATCAACGCCCTCGATCGGAAAGTCTTCCAGCGACAGGTCACTCAGGCAAAGAGCGTCGACGATCTGCTCGGACTGATCGACCAGCAGCGGCGCAACCGTTCGTTGTACCTGCACGTGTCGCGTCCGACGCCTTCGGCGGTCGTGCGCAGCGAAGTCCTTCCGGATCTTCCGATTTCCGTGTTCACCGTCCTCAATAACCCGCGGCATAGCGCCGACACCAGCCTGATGATCGGGACCCCGATTCTGGAGCTCTCCAGGGATCTCGATCTGGTGGTGGTCGGCGGTCGCCGCATCAGACTCAAGGTCAAATGAATCCGAGCCGACGCATGCAATCCGCACGTTACGCGATCACCGCCGCCCTCGCCACCATCCTCTTCGCCCTCCTTCATGTGCAGCCTGCCGAAGCGGTCTCGTCGAAAAGCTGGCGGTTGCGCAACCGCGCCAGTTTCGAGAAGGCCGACCTGACCACCATCTCGATGTCGGAGGACGGAACGCTCAGTCTGGCGCCGCCGCTCAGTCTGCTGTACGAGGCGGACCAGCCGTTTCTCTGGGCACTGGCTCAGGATGGCGAAGGGAACGTCTTCGCCGCCGGCGGCAACGACGGGGCGATCTATCGCATCGACGCATCGGGCGAGGGGCGCGAATTCTTCCGCACCGACGAGCCGGAGGTTCATGCCCTTGCGTTCGACCCCAAGGGACGGCTGTATGCAGGCACGGCGCCGGGGGGACGCATCTATCGTATCGAGCCGGACGGTGAAGAGGCGTTCATCTTCGAGACCGAGGAAGAGTACGTCTGGTCGATGGTCTTCGATGATGCCGGCAACCTCTATGCCGCGACCGGAACCGAGG
>CBDUYA010000377.1:0-2154 GCA_965371335.1 uncultured bacterium
GCGATCATCGGCGCCACATTGTGGGCCGTGATCACCATGGCCACCGGCTGGCAGATCGGCTTCATGGCGGTCGGAGTCGGCTTCCTCGTCGGCTATGCCATCCGCACCTTCGGCCGCGGCGTCGACCCCCTGTTCGGGATCGCCGGCGGGATCCTGTCGCTGCTCGGCTGCCTGCTCGGCAACCTCCTGTCGGTCTGCGGGTCCATCTCGATCCAGGAGGACAGACCGTTCTTCTCGATCCTCGCCCAGCTCGATTTCTCCCTCGTCGTCGATCTCGTGATCAAGACCTTCAACCCGATGGACCTGCTGTTTTACGGGATCGCCGTGTACGAGGGCTACCGGCTGTCGTTCCGGCAGATGTCCGACGCCGACCTGCAGGCAATATTGAAAGGCTCCGACCACGCAGCCGGCCTGAACGCCCCACCCGGCAGCGCCTGACCTCGCCGCCCGCAAGGAGTGTCGCGCGATGCCCAGGAAGATCAGGAACCGCCCGGCGGATCCTCCCGAGCCCGAAAAGGAGCGGGACGGAGAATGTTCGACATCGAGGTCCTCGACCCATCGCTCGATCGCCGGCGCTGGGTCCCGGCCCGGCACCGGCGCCTGCTGCTGGTCGCCTACGTCGATCTGCTGATCTTCTCGGTGCCGTGGGCTTATTTCATCGCTGCGACCGATCGCCTCATTCCCGGGTTCGCGGCACAGCCGTTCTTCGTCCAATACCTGGCGTTCGCGAGCATCGAGCTGATGGTCCTGAACCGGACGTCGCTCTCCCCCGGCGCCCGCCTTGTCGGGATCCGCTTCGTCGCGGCGAAGAGGGGCTACCGCGTCCCCTTCGTCGACCGGGATCTGCAGAAGGCGGAATCGTGGTTCTCCATTCTGGTCGGTCTCTGGCTGTTGCTCGACGCGTCCAAGGCGCTCGTCCGCTGGACGATGTTCTCGCCGCCCCTGCCCCTGTTCGGCATTCAGACCGCAGGGCTCGGGGGAGTGCTGACCAACCTGGCGATCGGCATCGGCGAAACCTACGTCGCCTGTCTCGTCCTGCGCATGCGGCCCCGCGCCCTGATGTTCGGCGCTCCGTTCTACGGGTTTCTGGCGGTGTCGGCCGCGGTCAGCTGGAACCTGTGGGATGACTGGGCGGCGCGCTACGTGGTCGCGCGACGGGCGTACGAGGGGCTGCCGGTCCGCCCCGGCGAGATCGAATCGCTGCAGTCGATGTCGCCGGAGCTGGTCATCATCGCCATGGTTTTCAACGGCTCCCTGCTCCTGCTGCTGTCGAAGCGTTTCCTGCCGATCGGCGATCCCGGCCCACAAGACTGACCGGTGTAGCGGGCCTACCACGGCTGGGCAGCCGGCTTCCGGGCGCAGACGGCGGCGGGAACCGTCCGCAAAGAGCGCGCGCGTAACCTGAGCGGCGGGGATCGACTATGATCCGGCGCAGCGGGAGGGAAACGGTGGGTATGACCTTCCAATCCGACGCGAACGCCATCGTCTGGCGCCTCCACTTTGCCGCGCCGGTCTCCGACGTCTACCGGATGATCGCGACCAACGAGGGACGGGCCCGCTTCTGGGCGGAGTCGGCGGTCGCTACCGGCAGGGAAATCCACTTCGTCTTTTCGAACGGCAAACGATGGCGGGGGCGGATCCTGGAGAGCGTTCCCGATGCGCGCTACCGGATCGAGTACCTCGACGGCAGCATCGTGACCTTCGCGCTGCAGGCGGCCCGGACGGGAGGGACCGATCTGACGCTGACCGACGAGGGCGTGCCGGAGGAGGGGCGGACCGAGGTGATCGCCGGATGGGTCTCCCTGTTGCTCGCCCTGAAGGCAACGGTCGATTTCAACGTCGATCTGCGCAACCATGACCGGCGCCGCACCTGGAATGACGGATACGTGGACAACTAATCCCGGAGAGTGAATGGCCTGGCCTTCCGGACGGCTTCGACGCTGTCTGATCGACCTCCGGCACGATAGAATACGACCGAAGTCGACGGTCCACATTTCACCGGAGGATAGCCATGCCCGACGCTGCGGGTGATGACGCGCTGCAAGAGAAGGCCGCCGGATCGCACCCCGGGTCCGGCCGGCGGCTGGGCAGAGCGCTGATTCCGGCGCTCGTAGCCGCCGGGTTCGCGTTCATGCCGGGACCACTGTCCCTGTG
>CBDUYA010000378.1:0-2108 GCA_965371335.1 uncultured bacterium
ATTGGCCCCGCTCGCCAGATCGAGCACCAGATCGCGCGTGATGCCTCGCAGGATGCCGGCTTCGAGCGGTGGCGTGAGCAGGCGCTGATTCTTCACGACGAAGACGTTGCTCGATGCCCCCTCGGTGACATGGCCGGCGCCGTTGAGCAGGATCGGCTCCTCCGCGCGCAGCTTCCGCGCTTCCGTCCAGGCCATGAAGTTGTTCAGGAGGTTGCTCGACTTGATGGCCGGATCGAGAGCGTGAACCGGGTTTCGCACCACGCTGACGACGGCGACGTCGATCCCCTCGCTCAGGTGATGCGGAGGAGGATGGGGAAAGGGACGAACATGGATGACGCAGGTCGGGGCGCCGACTTCGGCCGTTTCGTAGCCCACCGGCCCCACGCCGCGGGACAGGATGATGCGGACGGCGGCATCGCCGCGCCCGGCAGCGCGCAGGGTGCCGGAGACCTCGTCCTCGATCCGCACCGGGGTGCGCTCGTACGGGATGCCGACGCGATCCGCGGAGCGGCGCAGCCTGTCGAGATGCGCGCCGAGGCGGAACGGCGTCTCTCCGTAGGTGCGGATCGTTTCGTAGACGCTGTCGCCGTAAAGAAACCCCCGGTCGAGAGGGGAGACAACGGCCTGCTCGGGCGGGGTGATTCGCCCGTTGACGTTGATCCGCTCCTGCATGGTGCTATGATACCCGCCTTCTGAACGGTTCCCGCCATGATTCTGGGTATCGGCATCGACCTCTGTGAGACCCGCCGTCTGCAGCGGGCCATGGCGCGGAGCGCCTTCGTGCGACGCGTCTTTTCTCCCGCTGAAATCGCCGCCTGCCAGGGGCGGCGGGACGGCAGCCTCCGTTACGCCGCCCGCTTCGCGGCCAAAGAAGCGTACTTCAAAGCGATCGGCACCGGGTGGGGACGGGGAGTCGGATGGCTCGATGTGGAGATCGCGAGCGATGGGAGCGGTCCCCCGCGCCTCCTGATCTCCGGAGAGGCCCGGCGCCTGTCCCGCGCCCTTGGTGTGAAGCGCACTCACCTGTCGCTCACGCACACCGGCGCCTACGCTGCTGCGGTGGTCGTCATCGAGGGCCCGGGGCCGCGGAAACGTCAAGCGAAGGGGCGCTCGCGGGAATGAGAGTCTAAGGTCGCGGGGTAGTTGGAGGGAACATGCAGTCGAACCCCCGGCCACATGGCTTCGCGGTGCTGAGACCAAACCCGTTGCCGGCGTTCAGGCCGAGCCCTCCGAACCATGAGGGAGAACCGATACCGGTGGAGTAGCCGAGGAAAGGATGGTTATCGGGGAATCGAAAGCTCCCGGCGATGCCGCTAAAGCCGACCCAGGGGGTGCTCAGGACCGGGACGACGATCGGCTCGGGCGGTGCGGGCGGCTCCGGCGCTGGCGGGGGATTGATGTTGATGATGATCGTGGTCCCGCGGCCATCATCGACCCGCACCACGTTGTCCTCGCCCGCATCGACGTGAATCTCGCGCTCCTCGGAAACCGGCTCTGCAGGCGGCGGGTCGAACTCCGGCCGGGCGCCGGACGACTCCACACTGCGGGCTTCCGGCGGCGGCGCTTCGGGGCGCTTCACCGTGCGGGTCTGTTCGTCCTCCGGAGCAAGCCGGTTGCCGTCCTCATCGAGGTTGGTGAGCAGGAGCCGTTGCCGGCCTTCGCTGTCGAGCACCCGGTAGATCCTGAGGGACGCCGATTCGAACACCGGCTCACCAACGCCCGGTTCGGGAGGGGGCGGGGCGGCCAGAACGGATCCCGGAAGGAGGATCGTGAACGCCAGGAACGCGGCTGCGAAGAGTGCCGGGCCGACAGGCATCATGCCGTAATTCTAGCATGGATGGGATGAATTGGCAGCTGTGTTATCCTCCGCCTCCACGCGACGAGATACGGCAATCGAGTGCAGCGAAGGAGTGTTTCTCCCGGGGCGCGCATGAAGGATCGCAGGAAGGGACGCGGCGGACCGGAATCGCCCGGTGCCGGCCGGCTGATCCTGGAGGACGGCGCCATCTTCCCCGGCGTCCCGTTCGGGGCGATCGCACCGGTCGCGGGCGAGGTGGTCTTCACGACCGGGATGGTCGGCTATATCGAGGCCCTGACCGATCCCTCCT
>CBDUYA010000379.1:0-2100 GCA_965371335.1 uncultured bacterium
CCAGTCGGGCGGCGGTCCGAAGCGGGTCATCACCGCCGGACGCTCCACCCGCGCGGTCGTGCCGTCCTCCCTGGTGAACAGCGGCTCGCCCGGCGCCGGGCCGGCGACGAGGTCGGCCTGCACGAGGATGGAGCGCACCGCCGCTTCATCGAGGTCCTGGTTCTTGGCCGAGAACGGATCGATCGAGGGGGCCACGATGGAGCTGCGGCCATGGTCGCACATCTCCGGGACGTAGGTGGCGCGGGAGAACACATACGCCCTGGCGTGCGACAGATAGGGCGCCAGGAAACGCCAGCCGAGAGACGACTGGGCGGACGGACGATCGTCCCCGATGTGACAGCGCCAGATGATCGCCGCCCCCCTCTCCTCGAGGTGGGGGGCGAGGCCGACGGTCTGCGGATCGTGCAGGATGACGATGTCCCGCGGCGAGACCCGCTTCACCAGGTCGGCGGCGTTCCATGCCAGGACCTCTTCGTAGATCTTCCGTTCCGCCTCACCGAGGTCGCTGCCGTCTCCCGCCTCGCCGTGCAGGGCGTGGTGGAGCCGCTTCGTCAGACGGAAGAACTCCGGCGTGCCGCTGATCACCACCCAGCGGGCATCGACACCGAGATCACGGCTGTACGCCAGGAGCGATCGCAACAGTTCCGCGACACCGCCGCCGGCGGCGGTGGTATTGATGTTCCAGATGACCCGGCCGTCAAGACGCCGGCGCATGTCGGCGGCCACCCTCCGGATCAGCTCAACCCCTTCCGGGCCGGAGATCGTGGTGAACCGCTCGGGTGATTTCGGCTTGATGTCGACTTCCGCCAGATGGCTCATGGTTCAGTCACCGTCTCCTGCGGTTCATCGTTCGACGCCGCGGCCGACCCTTCGGCAGGCGTGCCGGTCCCGCGCTCCGGGCCGCAGCGTAAGGTACGGCGCGCGGCGCCACGGGGCAACCGCGAAGGCCGTAAATTTATTGACGCTGCGGTGAAAACTCGGCAGGCCCGGGACGCCACCGTCAGCGGCGGCCTCCCGGCGGGCGTATTGTTTCCGTTGATTTTATACCTTGGTTGCGGATCTCAGCGCTTCGCTACGACCCCCCCGATCATGACGAAGCTGACCTCCTGCAGAGCGCCGGTATCGCGGTCGGGACGCCCCGCCACGGCAATCAGGTCGGCCAGGTAGCCCGGCTCGATCCGCCCCAGCTCGCCCTCGCGGCGCAGCAGCTCCGCCCCGACCGTGGTGGCGGAGCGCAGCACCTCCAGCGGCGGCATGCCGTAGTCGGCCATGCGCTGCAGCTCCCTCCAACCCTCGCCGTGCGGCAGCGAACCGACGTCGGTCCCGAACGCGATCCGGACCCCCTTCTTCAGCGCCCGGAGAAAGGTCTCCCGGTGGCGGGCGACCACCCGCTCGCGAAACTCGCGCTCCCCCGGGCCGGTCTCCTCGTCGGGGAGATAGACGGTCATGGTCGGGCTCCAGAAGGTGCCGCGCTCGACCATCAGGTCGAGCGTCCGGTCATCGAGAAACATGCCGTGCTCAACGCTGCGGACGCCGCCGGCGACCGCGTTGTACGCGCCGGTCCCGCCGTAGGCGTGGGCGGCGACGTCCATGCCCCAGCGCGCCGCCTCCTCGACCATCAGGCGGACCTCTTCGACGCTCAGTTGTGAGAGCGGCTCGAGGCTGTCCCGATCGATATGGCGCATCGTGCCGGTGGCGTAGATCTTAATGAAGTCGACACCGCTCTTGTTCTGATCGCGGATGGCGGCCACCATGGCGTCCCGGCTGTCGGTCATGATCGCCAGTTGCTCCAGCCGGCGATCGACCGCCGGGCGCAGGCCGGTCAGGTTCATGTGTCCGCCGGTGATGCTCAGGGCCCAGCCGGAGACGAACAGGCGCGGCCCGGTGAACAGTCCGGCCCGCACCGCATCGCGCACCGCGAGGTCGGCCATATCGGCCCCCTCGTTGTCGAGATCGCGCAACGTCGTGAAGCCGGCCAGCAGGTTCAGGCGGGCCGCCCGGAGCGCCTCCAGGGCCCTGTAGGTGTTCGTCTTGTAGAGCACCGGTGATCGTTCGCCGTAATCGGGAGTGAGGCAGATGTGCGCGTGGGAGTCGATCAGC
>CBDUYA010000380.1:0-2090 GCA_965371335.1 uncultured bacterium
CATCGCCCCGGCGGTGGCACTTGCAGTGGCTGCCACGCTGGCCGCCTGGATTCCTGCCGCCCGCGCCGGACGCTTGCCGCCGGCCGATGTGCTGCGGAGCGACTGATCAGCGCAGGGCTGATCGCGCGATGGGGCCCTGAAGGAACCAGATGATCTCGCGCACCACCCACGGCCGATACTGGTAGATGACCGTGTGACTGGCCCAGGGGTAATGGCGGAAGCCGGGATGAAAGCTACTCGGCCACAGATGGAATCGGGTGGCGCTCAGCACGGCGGCGGCCGTGCTCATGTCTTCCAGCGGTGCGATCTCGTCGAGCTCTCCGGCGATGATCAGCGTGTCGTTCTGGAGGCCGGTGAGGTCGAGGGTATCCCCCTGCTCCTGCCACCGTTTCTGGGCTCTGCGTGAGGCAGCCAGAGCTTCGGCAGTGCGCGGCTCCTCTTTGTGGGTGATCACCCGCTCCGCGACGGCGATCAGGTTGGCGATCCCGCAGGCGTTGTCGGGCCAGGCGGCCAGCGCTACATCCAGTGGATCGAGGCTGGTCAGCGCCCGCAGCAGCTCGTCGGACACCGTCCGCCCGGAAGCGTTGTATATGCGCCCGGCGACGTTCACGAACTTTCCCAGCGCTGCGCCGTGCTCGAGGAACAGCAAGCCGGCCACCTTGCCGCTGAAGGCGAAGCCGAGAATGTGCGGGCGATCGAGGTTCACCGCGTCGATGAACTCGCGGACCGCGACAGCGAGGTTCTCGACGGTGTAGTCCGCGTAGTCGTCGATTGTCGCGGTGCCGACGCCGGGATAGTCGAGGGTGATGAGGCGAAAGTACGGGGCTAGGTCGCGGAGAAACGCGGGGTCCCACAGCGTTTTCGGTGAACCTATGCCGGGCAGCAAGATGAGCGTTGGAGCTGCCCGGTTGCCGAAGTCGAAATACGTGATGCGGCCGAGAGAGACCGGGGCGTCATGCTCTGGTCCGACCAGATCGTCCCAGGCCGCCTGGTTCCAGCATTGGTCGCCGGGGTATTCGAGTTGGGCGCCGCATACACCGTTCGGTGCTGCGGGGATGGTGTCCGGAAGAAACGGAACGCAAGGCTGCAGATGAACCGGGTTCACCCAAGAATCCCGGACGACCGGGTCCTGGGATTGGCCGCCGGGGGCGTCAAAGCCCAACGCGGCGACCGGGGCGACCACCAGCAGGGTGAAGCACAGTATCGAAGGTACGGTGGTGGTCGTTGCTCGTCCGCGCATCCGCGGCCCGCCTTTCTCTCGCGCCTCAGGGGGTCGCGCCGAAATCGCCACATCAAGTACCAAGTCGACCCGTTTCGCCGGCCCGATGGTGTCACATCCGCGAACTTCCGACGGTGGCTGCGACGCCGGCCGTGTGTATTCCTGGCGCCCGTGCCGCGTGCTCGCCACCGGCTGGGTGTATTGCGGAGCGACTGATCGGCTACGCTACGGGTGAGCCGGCCCCGCGGCCAGGGGTCTGTTCCAGCCGAAGGGAGCACCCGAAATGGGGAGACCGCGGGAGCGAGCGAGCGCCAACCTCATCGCCGGCCTGACTGTACTGGCTGTCCTCTCCTCCGGTCCCGCTACGGGCACACAGGAGCAGGAGCAGGTTCTTCCCGCCCAGTTGCTCGAGGGCGGGAACATCTACCTGGTGAACGATCTCCAGGCTTTTGCGGATTCGATGGTCGTGTTCCGGCAGTTCCGCCGGGATCTCAGGCGGCTCGATCGTTTCGAGGAGGTCGATGATCGAGAGGAAGCCGAGCTCGTCGGCATGTTGACCGCCGACCCCGATGTCGCCGATCGACTCGGCCTCGTCAGCCGCGAGATTCCCTATCCCTCAGGCCTGCGGACCCGGAAGATCATGCTGTTCGTGATCTACGACGCCGACACCAACAATCTTCTCTACTTCGACGCTGTCGACTGGGATACGAGGGAAACCGCGACGAGCAGAGCGTCGCACACGAAGCTGGTGCAACGGCTCAAAGCAGCGCTCGATGGGTCCGGCTGACCCATCGCCGCCGACGCCGTCCTGGTCTGAAGATATTCAGGATGACGCCCTCGGCGGCGGGTCGATGAAGGCGATTTGGAACAA
>CBDUYA010000381.1:0-2085 GCA_965371335.1 uncultured bacterium
GCGCGGCCACCTTCTCCTCGGACGATAACTCGACGAAGTTGCTGATGGTCTTTCCCTTGCCGGCCGCGCCGATCTGCGGGATCTCGTGCACCTTCAGCCAGTGAACCCGGCCGCGCGTCGTGAAGATCAGGATATAGGCGTGCGTCGAAGCCACGAACAGGTGCTCGACAAAGTCCTCCTCCCGCGTCGTCATGCCGATTTTCCCCTTGCCGCCCCGCCGCTGGCTGCGGTACGAGGTGAGGGGATTGCGCTTCATGTAGCCGGCGTGGGAGACGGTGATCACCATCTCCTCCTCGGCGATCATGTCCTCCACCGAGATCTCGCCCGCCTGGACGACGATCTCGGTGCGCCGCGCATCGCCGTGGGTCTTACGGATCTCCTTCAGCTCGTCGAGCATGATCCCGTACACCAGCCGCTCGTTCCCCAGGATCTCCTTGAAGCAGGCGATCTTCTTCAGCGTTTCGGTGTACTCCTCGACGATCTTCTGGCGCTCCAGCCCGGTGAGGCGCTGCAGCCGCATGTTGAGAATCGCCTGCGCCTGGATCTCGCTCAGCTTGAAGCGCAGGCGCATCGCCTGGCGCGCCTCCTCGGGAGTCCTGGAACCGCGGATCAGCGCGACCATCTCGTCCAGGTTGTCGAGGGCGATCTTGAGCCCTTCGAGGATGTGCGCGCGCTCCTCGGCCCGGGCGAGCTCGAACGCGGTGCGCCGGCGAATCACCTCGCGGCGGTGGTCGATGAAATGCGCCAGCATCGATTTCAGGGTCAGCACCCGCGGCCGGTTGTTCACAATGGCGAGGAAGTTGGCGCCAAACGTCTCCTGCATCTGCGTGTGCTTGTAGAGGTTGTTGAGGATGACCTCCGGCACGGCATCGCGCCGCAGGTCGAGCACCATGCGGATGCCGTCGCGATCCGACTCGTCGCGGATGTCGGTGATCCCGTCGATCCGCTTGTTGTTGACCAGCGCGGCGATCTGCTCGATCAGCCGCGTCTTGTTGACCTGGTAGGGGATCTCGGTGATGACGATCTGGTCCTTGCCCCGCTTGCCGGCCTCTTCGATCGTGGCGCGGGCCCGCATGACGATGCTGCCGCGGCCGGTAGTGTAGGCGCTGACGATCCCCTGCCGCCCGCAGATGAAGGCCGAGGTCGGGAAATCGGGCCCCTTGACGTGCTCCAGCAGCTCCTCGATGGTGATCTCGGGGTTCTCGATCTGGGCGATCAGCGCGTCGACGATCTCCCGCAGGTTGTGCGGCGGGATGTTGGTCGCCATGCCGACGGCGATCCCGGACGATCCGTTCACCAGCAGGTTGGGAAGGCGGCTCGGCAGGACGAGCGGCTCCTCCTGCTGCCCGTCGTAGTTCGGCCCGAAGTCGACGGTGTCCTTATCGATGTCGGCCAGCATTTCCTGCGCCAGCTTTGCCATGCGCACCTCGGTGTAACGCATGGCCGCCGGCTTGTCGCCGTCGATTGAGCCGAAGTTTCCCTGGCCGTCGACCAGCGGGTAGCGCATGGAGAAATCCTGTGCCAGCCGGACGATCGTGTCGTAGATCGCCGAGTCGCCGTGGGGGTGGAACTTACCCATCACGTCTCCGACGATGCGCGCCGCTTTCTTGTGCGGCTTGTCGTGTGTGTTGCCGGCCTCGTGCATGGCGTACAGCACGCGCCGGTGGACCGGCTTGAAGCCGTCCCGCACGTCGGGCAGGGCCCGCCCGACGATCACGCTCATGGCGTAATCGAGATACGAGCGGCGCATCTCGTCTTCGATGGTGACGGGGGAGAGCTTCCCTATGCCCTGCGGCGTCTCTTCCATGTCGTATCGGTCACTGCGGGGGCCGGGCCGTCAGGGCCGCGGCGCCGGCGTCAGATGTCGAGGTTCCTTACATTGAGTGCGTTCTGTTCGATAAACAGCCGCCGCGGTTCGACCGTGTCGCCCATCAGCACGGTGAAGATATTGTCCGCCTCGACGGCGTCGGCGACGCTCACCTGGAGGAGGCGGCGGGTTTCAGGGTTCATGGTCGTTTCCCACAGCTGGCTGGGGTTCATTTCTCCGAGCCCTTTGTAGCGCTGGACGGTCAGCCCCTTCTTGCC
>CBDUYA010000382.1:0-2081 GCA_965371335.1 uncultured bacterium
CCTCACGGCACTGACCGTGGCGGCGGGGCTGCTCGGCTCGGTGGCGATCGGCACCGGCCTGGCGAGGCAGGATGCGGCCCCGGTCGATCCGATTCGTGACAACAACCGGGGTGTCGCCCTGATGGAGCAGTTCAAGCACGGCGAGGCGATGGTGGCATTCCGGCGTGTCACCGCGGCCGCCCCCGAATGGGCTCCCGGGTTTGCCAATCTCGGGCTGGCGGCCCACTACGCTCGTCAGAGCGAGCCGGCGGAGGCGGCGCTGCGCGAGGCGATCCGGATCGATCCACGGCTTATTCAGGGGCACTACGGGCTGGCGCTGGTGGAGAAGAACCGGGGCGACAGCGCCGCGGCGATCGCCTCCCTCGAAAAAGCGCATGACCTCGATCCGGACGACGCGCAGATCCTGTACAACCTCGGGCTGCTGCGGGCGCGGCAGCGCAAGTTCCCGGCAGCGATCGCGTTTCTCCGCCAGGCACGGTCGATCGATCCGAACAACATGTCGATCCGCTACCAGTTGGCGCGGGCGCTGCTGCAGGCGGGCGAGAGCGAGGCCGGGGAGGCGGAAATGGTCGCCTATCAGAGGATCAGCTCCGACGAGAATTTCTCCGTGCCGACCGGAAACCAGTACGGCGAATCGGGTCCCTACGCGCTGGTCGTCACTGATTACTCCGGCCTGGCGCCTGAGGAATCACCGGGCCCGCCGTCCGTAATCCGCTTCATCGATGTCACGATCGACGCGGGAATCGGCTTCGTGCATGATGGGCCGGGCGGTGAAGTGGACGCGGCCGGCGGGGGCATGCAGGCGGCCGCCCGCTACGGATCGGGTGTCGCGGTCGGTGACCTCGACGGCGACGGCCTTCCCGACCTCGTTTTCGCCAACGCCTCGGCCGACGGCAAGGCGAGACCGTCCGTCTACCGCAATCGGGGGAGCTGGCGGTTCGAGGATGTGACCGCAAAATCGGGCATCCGGTTCGCAGGCGTCGGGATGGCGGTCTCCCTCGCCGATTACGACAACGATGATGATGTCGATCTGGTTCTGACCGGCCGGGGCGGCACCGCGCTGTTCCGCAACCGCGGTGATGGGACCTTCGAGGAGGTGACGGTGGCGGCGGGTCTCGCCATCGACGGATTCACGGCGGGCGCCTCCTGGGCCGACGTCGATCATGACGGCGACGTCGACTTGCTCGTCGGGCGTCTCCCCGCCGCCGGCCGGCCGGGGGGAGCCACGGCCCGGCTGATGCTCAACCGGGGCGACGGCACCTTCGTGGACGATACCAAGCGTCTCGGCCTGGCGGGACCGCCGGCGGGATCTCTCGGAGGCGTCTTCGCCGATTTCGACATCGACCGGGATATCGACGTCGTTCTATCGACCCTCGAAGGCAAGGCGATTCTCTTCGACAACCGGCGCGATCGGGGTTTCGTATCCGCGGGAGCGAAGTCGGGGCTGCCGGGCGATCACGCGGCGCGGGGGGTGACGGCGGGTGACGTCAATGGCGACGGCTACGCAGATCTCGTTTTCTCGGCGGGGAGCGGATCCCCCAAGCGGCTTTATATCAACGGGGCGGACGGCACCTTCCGCCAGGTCGATCTCGCCGGGGGGCGCGACTTTTCGGCCTATGGATCGGTCCTGTTCGATGCCGACAACGACGGGGATCTCGACCTGGTGTTCACGGGAAGCGCCATGCGCTACTACCGCAATGACGGGAAAGGGCGCTTCGAAGACGGGACCTCGGCCGTCGGTCTGGCCGAGCTGGCAATGAACGACGGCCGCGCCGTGGCGGCGGCGGATCTCGATCAGGATGGTGACCTCGATCTCATCGGCACGCGCAACGGCGGCCGGCCGCTGCTGCTGCGCAATGACGGGGGGAACACCAACCGCTGGCTGGCGGTCGTGGCGCGCGGACTGAACAGCAACAGGGATGGCATCGGCGCCAAGGTTGAGGTGCAGGCGGGGCCGGCGTGGCAGCGGCGGGAGGTCCAGGCCGGATCGGGCTATCTCTCACAGTCGGCCGGAGCCGTACACTTCGGTCTCGGAAAGCGCCGGATCGCCGACTTCGTGCGCCTGGTGTGGCCCGGCGGGG
>CBDUYA010000383.1:0-2071 GCA_965371335.1 uncultured bacterium
CTGGGAAGAACAGGCGGGGAAATACTTGGTCCAGGACAGGTTGAGCTTCAGCAAGGTTGGAATCGAGGGATCGACGGCCTCCCGGCATCCCGCCAGGCTCAGCAGGCGGCCGTAATCCGCCACGACCGTCTCGGGACGCGTTCTCAAAACGGCTATTCTCGGGCGACTCATCGGCTTCACTCGACCTTCAGTCGATTCGTTGGCAGCGGTCCCTGCGCGGCCGCCTCGACTGCTTTATTATAGGAGTCATAACGCCTTCCTGCCACCCGGACCGGCCATGGAGCCATGGTCACGCAGCGAAGACAACCGGCAGGCCTAGCTCGCGCCTCGGGCAGTGTAGAGCAGCAGCACGACGGTCATCCCCCACAGCGCGACGCACGTCAGGAGAGGGCGATCGGTCAGGAGCGCCTGAGTCGGATTGCCGCCGATTCCCTTGCGATGGACCAGGTAAAGATAGCGGAAGATCCCGTACAGAACGAACGGCACCGTGAGGTAGAGGTGGCGCGTGCCGAGCTTGAGCTCGACTTCGGGAGAGACCGTATAGAAGGTGTAGGCCACCACGGTTGAGGCGGTGACCACGTTGATCATCTGATCGATGAATTCCACCGAGTATTCGCGCAGCGTCACGCGGTGCTCACCCGCTTCATCGAGGCTCTCCAGTTCCTGCCGTCGCTTGCAGAACGCCAGAAAGAGCGACAGGAGGATGGTGCAGATGATCAGCCAGGTGGAGATCGGAACGTCGATGATCAACCCCCCGCCGACCGCGCGCAGAACGAACCCGGCCGCAATCACCATGACGTCGATGATGACGACCTCCTTGAGCCAGAGCGAGTAGAGCACGTTCAGAATCGCGTAAATGAGGAGGATCGCCCCGAACGGCAGCGACACGGTGAACGCGGCGAGCAGCGCGCCGAGCAGGAAAACCATCGCCGCGGCGACCGCGGGCGCGAATCCGAGCGCGCCGGAGGCGATCGGCCGGCGCGCTTTCAGAGGATGCAGGCGATCCCGTTCGGCATCGAATAGATCGTTGATGATGTAGATTGCACCACTGGTCGCGCAAAACAGCAGAAACGCCAGCACTGAGCGAAGGACCAGATCCGGCTGGTTCAGCCGCTGGGCGAAGATGAGCGCGGCGAACACGATGAGGTTCTTCAGCCACTGCCGGGGACGCAGCGACACGACGATGCCGGCAATCAGACCGGGAGGCTGAAATCGAGTCTCGTCGGGGGAAGGCACCGCGCGATCCCTCCATGGAGATGCTGAGGCCGGGACGGATCTCCCGGAGCAGCGAGCGGGCGCGCATGTTAGCACCTGCGTTCCGGGCCGACAAGGCCGCGAACCCCGCCTCCACACCCCGCTCCGTGACGCGCCGGCGCCGCCCGGTTATAATCTAACCGTGCGCGTCTCCGTGATCATTCCGGCCTGCAATGAGGCCGCGTCGATCGGCCTGGTCCTTGATGCGATTCCCGCCGCCTGCACCGCCAACGTGATCGTGGTGGACAATGGCAGCGACGATGGGACGGCCGAGGTCGCGCGGAGCCACGGAGCGACCGTCCTGCATGAACCGCGGCGCGGCTACGGCGCCGCCTGCCTGCGCGGCATCGATCACCTGCGCGCCGAACCCACCGGTATCGTTGTTTTCCTCGATGCCGACTACAGCGATCACCCCGAGGAAATGCATCGGCTGATCGAACCGATCGTCGCGGGGCACGCCGATCTGGTCATCGGGTCCCGGGTTCTCGGGAGACGCCAGCGATGGGCCCTCGCCCCGCACGCGCGGGCCGGCAACTGGCTGGCGACCCGCCTGATCCGCATCCTCTTCGGCGCGCAGTTCACCGACCTCGGCCCCTTCCGCGCCGTGCGCCTTGATCGACTGCTGCAGCTCGACATGCGCGATCGCGACTTCGGCTGGACGGCGGAGATGCAGATCAAGGCGGTGCGCCACGGCCTCCGGTCGGTCGAGGTGCCGGTCTCCTATCGATGCCGCATCGGCCGATCGAAGATCTCCGGGACGGTTTCGGGGACGTTGCGCGCCGGCAGCAAGATTCTGTGGACGATCTTCCGCGCATGG
>CBDUYA010000384.1:0-2068 GCA_965371335.1 uncultured bacterium
GAAGAACTTCTTCGATCCGTAGATCGAGAACGAAATGGTCAGCTTCTGCCGCTCGCCGCTCCCTTCGACGCTGATCACTGTGCCGACGCCGTATTCCGGATGATGCACCTTGCAGCCGAGCGTGTTGGAGCTGTCGGCAGCCGCGTCCTCCTGCACGATGCCATCGTCGGCGTTGCTCCACAGCCGGGCCGCCTGCGCCCGCCCCTCGCCGACCACCCCGCGGCGCCGTGCGATGCGCGCGGCGGCCCCCATGAAGCGCCTCTGCAGGGAGTTGTCGGCGACATCCTCGCGCAGCAGTTGCGGCGGGATCTCCCGCAGGAAGCGGGATGGGGCCGCCTCGCGCGGCTCGCCGAAGCGGTGCCGGATCAGGGCCCGGCTCAAGAGCAGGCGCTTCTGCGCCCGCGTCATGCCGACGTAGAACAGGCGGCGCTCCTCCTCCATGTCGTCGTGTTCCTCGAGGGCGCGGACGTGCGGGCAGAGCTCCTCCTCCACGCCGACGATGAACACCACCGGGAACTCCAGTCCCTTGGCGGCGTGCAGCGTCATCATCCGCACCCCGGCGCTCCCCCTGGCATTCTCGGTCTCCGACAGCAGGGCGGTGCGGTCGAGGAACGCCCGCAGCCCGCCTTCCATGCCGTCGTACGAAGCCATCGCCCCCGCCAGCTCCTCCAGGTTCTCGATCCGCCCTTCCGCGTCGACCGGCGAGGTCGCCTGGAGATAGGCATCGAATCTGGTGCGCCGGATGATGTAGTGCAGCAGGGCGCTGGGAGTGCGCTCGGCCGCTTCCCGCCGCAGCTCGCCCATCAGCTCGAGAAAACCCCGCAGGGCGCGGGCCGGCCGGGTCGACACCTGCCGCTCGTCGATCGCCCGGCGCATCGCCTCCTCCAGCATCAGCCCTTCCTGACGGGCAAGGCCGAGGACCGTCTCGATCGTCGTCTTGCCGATGTCGCGGGCCGGGACGTTGGCGATGCGCCGCAGGCCGACGTCATCGCGCGGGTTCACGATCGCCCGCAGGTAGGCGAGCAGGTCGCGGATCTCGCGCCGGTCGTAGAAGCGCGTCCCGCCGACGATGATGTACGGCATGCCGGCGCGGATCAGCGCTTCCTCGAACGAGCGCGACTGCGCGTTGGTGCGGTACAGCAGGGCGATGTCGTCCGCCTCGAATTCGGAGTCGAGCGCGCGGATGCGCGCCACCACCCGCTCCGCCTCGTGCCGCTGGTCAGCGGCGACCAGCAGCTCGATCGGCTCGCCGGCCGGCGACTCCGACCAGAGCTCCTTGTCAATGCGGCCGTGGTTGTGGCGCACCACGCTGCTGGCGGCTTCCAGGATGTTGCCGGTCGAGCGGTAGTTCTGCTCCAGCTTGATCAGCCGCGTCCCCTCGAAGTCGCGCTCGAACGACAGGATGTTGCTGATGTCGGCGAAGCGGAAACGGTAGATCGACTGGTCCGGATCGCCGACCGCGCAGACGTTGCCGTGCGTCCCCGCCAGCCGGCGGATCAGGCGGTATTGCGGCGCATTGGTGTCCTGGTACTCGTCGACCATCAGGTAGCGCGCCCGCCCGGAGGTCTCCTCACGCACTTCCTCGTCGTCGTCCAGCAGGGCCAGCGCCTGGCCGATCAGATCGTCGAAATCCATGGCGTTGTTGCTGCGCAGCTTCTCCTGGTAGGCGCGGTAGACCTTGGCGGTGAGATCGTCCTGGTAGCCCGCGCGTGCGATGTCGAACCGATCGGGGTCGAGGCCGCGATTCTTGGCGTCGCTGATGCGGCGCCGGAACAGGCGTGGCGGGAAGGCCTGGTCGTCGATCGACAGCGCGGCGCAGATTTCCTTGATCAGCGCCTTCTGATCGGTGTCGTCGTAGATCAGGAAGTCGGTGCCGTAGCCGAGGCGCCCGGCGTGGCGGCGCAGCAGCCGCAGGCACCACGAGTGAAAGGTCGACACCTGCGCGCCGCCGCCATCGGCGCCGATCAGCCGGTCGACCCGCTGCTTCATCTCGCCGGCCGCCTTGTTGGTGAAGGTGACCGCCACACACTCATCCGGCGGCGCCAGCCGCCGCGCCAGGATGTACGCG
>CBDUYA010000385.1:0-2041 GCA_965371335.1 uncultured bacterium
ACCGAGGCTCCCTGGCGATGCAGCAACTCGAGCGCCGAGTTGATCGCGCCCTGGGTGCTCCCCCAGCCGATCACCAGGACCTTTCCTGAGTCTTTGCCGTTGATGGACAGCTCGGGGATGTCGGCGGCGATGCGCGCGATTTTCTCGGCCCGCAGCCGCACCATCTTCTCGTGGTTGACCGGATCGTAGCTGACGTTGCCGCTGCCATCCTCCTTCTCGAGGCCGCCGATGCGATGCTCCAGACCGGGGGTTCCCGGGATCGCCCATGGGCGGGCCAGCGTTTTTTCGTCCCGCGAGTAAGGCATGAACGTGCCGCTGCCGTTGGTGGCGAACTCGACCTTGAACGAGGGAAGGTCCTCCGGTTTCGGGATGCGCCACGGCTCCGCGCCGTTGGCGAGATAGCCGTCCGACAGGAGAAACACCGGCGTCATGTACTTCGTGGCGATGCGGAACGACTCGATCGCCATCCAGAAGCAGTCGGACGGGGTGGCCGGCGCCAGCACGGCGACGGGACATTCACCGTTCCGCCCGTAGAGCGCCTGCAACAGGTCGGCCTGCTCGGTCTTGGTCGGCAGACCGGTGCTCGGTCCGCCCCGCTGAATGTTGGCGATCACCAGCGGCAACTCGGCCATCACGGCCAGACCGATCGCCTCGGCCTTCAGGGCCACTCCCGGACCGCTGGTCCCGCACAGGCCGAGGGCGCCCCCGTAGGCCGCCCCGATGACGGCGCCGACGGCGCTGATCTCATCCTCCGCCTGGAAGGTCTTGACCGGGTAGTTCTTCAGGCGCGACAGCTCGTGCAGGATGTCGCTGGCCGGGGTGATCGGGTAGGAGCCGTAGAACAGCGGCCGGTCGCACAGCAGCGCGGCCGTGATGAAACCAACGGCGGTCGCCTCGTTTCCGGTGATGCTGCGGTAAACCCCCGGCTGCAGATCCGCCTTGCGGACGCGGTAGTGGGTGGTGAACGCCTCCGTTGTATCGGCGAAGTTGTAGCCGGCCTGCAGCGCCAGCGTGTTGGCCATGGCGACCGGCTTGTTGGCGCCGAATTTCTTTTCGATCCAGTCGCGCGTGTAGTCAATCGGACGCTCGTACAGCCAGAACACGATGCCGAGGGCGAAGAAGTTCTTGCAGCGGGTCGCCTGCCGCCCTCCCAGCCCGGTCTCCGACACCGCCCGCAGCGTGAGGCTGGTGAGCGGAATATCGAGCACCCGGTATCCCGACAGCGACCCGTTCTTCAGGGGGTTTTCCTTGTAGCCCGCTTTGGCAAGGTTGCCATCGGTGAACGCGTCGACATCGACGATCAGAATCCCGCCATCGAGCAGGTCGGACAGGTTCGATTTCAGCGCGGCGGGATTCATCGCCACCAGAACGTTCGGCTGGTCGCCCGGCGTGCGGATCTCACGCGAGGCGAAGTGAATCTGATAGCCGCTGACACCGGCGAGAGTGCCGGCCGGCGCCCGAATCTCGGCGGGGAAATCGGGAAGAGTCGCCAGATCGTTGCCGAACATCGCCGTGGTATCGGCGAACTGCGTGCCGGTCAGCTGCATGCCGTCGCCGGAGTCGCCGACGAACCGAATGACAACTTCTTCGATTTCCTGAACCTGATGCTTCGTTGAGGCAGCTTCTTCGATTTGAGTACTCACTGCGGTGTCGATCTCCTCGTGGGCGCAAGCTGACGCCCTCTGTTCACGCTCACGCCCCCTCGGGCGCCCGGAAGGTCTGATCGGGATGCGGAGGCAGGTTCACCACCTCCTCGGGGAAGTATTCCGCGACGTACTTGATGATCTCCCGGGTCGTGATCATTCCGGCCCGGCGTCCCTGTTCATCCTGCAGGGGGATGTTGCGGTACCCGCTTTCGGTCATCAGGCGCACCGCATCTCCAAGGGTGTCCTCGGTGCTCAGCACCTTCGGATCGGGGGTCATGAACTTCTCGATCGGCTGCCGGAGGTCGATCTTCCCGGAAAAAACCTTGAAGAGCACGTCGCGCTCCGTGAAGATGCCGACCAGTTTCCCATCATCACAGACCAGCACCGCGCCGATC
>CBDUYA010000386.1:0-2030 GCA_965371335.1 uncultured bacterium
TTCGAAACGGCACCCGGTCTCTTGCGCCAGTTCAGATAACTGATTCTACCACCAGAATGACCCCACGGTATCATGAAAAGTGCTGCTATGACAAGAAAATCCGCCTGACTTCGAGACCAGGGCCCGTGCCCTCGCGTGACATTCAGGTGACGCCCGCCCGGCGGGCCGGCCGGCCGCCACGGCTTCCCTGCCAATGGGCCTTATATTCTCCCCGTCTGGCATGAAGGGGCCGGACGTGCGACGATCCGCAGACCTGCATGGAGACTCGGTGACCGAAGCGCTGTTCGTTTCTCTCTCCGGACCGGATCCGGGGGTATTCGATTCCCAGGTGATCGATTACGGCCGCTTTCTGCGGGGCCTCGGGATCGATTTCCGCTATCACCTGTTCGACGGGATCCGTTCGCGCCTGCGTGGCGGGCGACGCGCTGCCCGGCAGATCGAGGCATTGAGCCGCAGGTTCGACGTCCGCATCGAGCAGCGCTACCTGCTGCGGCCGCTCAGTGAACCGGGACTGCGCCGGGCCGCCGGCTACCTGGTCGCCGCCGCCGGCCGCCTGCAACGCGGCCCGGGTCCGCTGCTCATCCAGGCGCGCGGCCCCGAGGCAACATGCGTCGCTCTGGAGGCAAAGCGCCGTTTGCGGGAGGCGGTGGTGATCTACGACGCACGGGGCGATGCGGCGGCCGAGACCCGGCTGGAGGGAAGCATGGAAACCGATCCGCGCCGCCGCCAGCGATGGGAGCGGCGCGCGCGCCGCCTGGAGGAGCTCGAGCGGCGCGCCTGTGCCGGGGTCGATCACGCGTTCGCCGTCAGCCGTCCGCTACGCGATCACATCCGCGCTCTCGGCGGGATCTCCCCCGAATCGATCACGGTCATCCCCTGCTGCGTCAATACCGGCCGATTCACCTTTTCCCCGGCGGATCGCGACGACGTGCGCACGCGCCTCGGGGTGCAGGGCCGCTTCGTGCTCGTCTACTCCGGCTCCCTCTCGCTGTGGCAAATCCCCGATCGGGTGGCGGCGCTGGTCCGCGCGCTGCATGATCGGATGCCGGAGGTGCACTTATTACTGTTGACCCGTGACGGCGCCGGGGCGGAGAGGTATTTCGGATCGCTCATGCAGGAGGGGGTTTGCACCCGCCTCGAATGTCTGTACGAGGAGGTCGGCCGTCATCTCTGCGCGGCCGATGCCGGCTTGCTGCTGCGGCACAGTGACGCGGTGAACCGGGTCGCCTGCCCGGTGAAATTCGCCGAGTATCAGACGAACGGACTGCCGGTGATCCTGTCCGGAGGCATTGGCGACGTCAGCGACGACGTCGCCCGGACCGGCAACGGCGCCGTCCTCGACCTGGAGACGCCGGTGGACGAACAGGCGGGGCGGGTGATGGAGGCGTTGCGGGGAGGCAACTGGCGGGAGCAGCGGACCGCGATCGGCCGGCGCGCGGCCGGCCTCTATTCACGCGACAGTTACCGGCCGGTGTACGCGCAGGTTCTCTCCCGGCTCGGGCTCGAAGTCCGGGAGACGGCGCCCGACGCGGGCTGAACGGCGTCAGTGGCGCCGGGCGACAGCCTGCTCGAGGTGGCGCGCCGACTCCAACGCCACCGAATCCCACGACAGCGTTCCCACCGCCAGACGACGGCCTGCCGCGCCCCAGGCGGTGAGGGTTTCCCGATCGGCGAGGGCTCCGTTCACCGCCGCCGCGAGGGCCTCCGGGTCACCGGGAGGGACGAGCCGGCCGGTCACCCCGTCCCGCACCACGTCGGGTATCCCACCGCTGCGGCTGGCGATCACCGGGATGCCGCACGACTGCGCCTCGCACAGCGCCCGCCCCATCGATTCCGCCTGCACGATTCCGGAGGCGGGATGGCGAATCTCCACCGAGGGCTGCAGGTAGAGATCGAGCCCCCGGTAGAAACGTGGCATCTCCTCGAGCGGCAGTTCACCGAGAAACTCAATCCGCCCACCCACGTCGCCGGCAGAGGCCAGCCGGCGCAGGCTCGCTTCCTCCGTTCCGGCTCCCGTGATGCGCAGGAGG
>CBDUYA010000387.1:0-2010 GCA_965371335.1 uncultured bacterium
CCCACCGGACCGGATACGCAGAGCACCGAACTCGAGATTCAGATCATCACAAACGACAAAGAGGTCGTCGGCCGACGCGCCTGCGGTTTCGAGCAGGGCACCGACCGCCAGACCACTGCGATTCATGTATGTCTGCGGCCGGGCCAACAGCAGATTGGGATCCCGTCCCGATACCTGACTGACGGCGCAACGAACCCGGCGCACCTCGCCGGGACTGCCATGTCGACGCCGCAATTCTTCGATCACGAGGAATCCGACGTTGTGTCGGGTCTCGCGGTATTCGCTGCCGGGATTTCCGAGGCCGACGAGAACTTTCACGACACCCACTCGTGAACTCCGGAATCCCGATCCCGGAGGATTACTTGGATTCCTTCTCCTTGTCCGCCGCCTCCTCCGATTCGGGCTTACCCTTCTTGAGAACCTCAGGTTCGGCCGCTGCTCCTTCACCCTCCTCCGGCGCCGCCTCCACCGTTTCCTCCTTGGTCGGTGCAGCGCAGACCACCAGAGTCTGGCCGGGGTCGGTGTGGATCGTGTACCGGTCGGTTACCTGCAGATCCGAAACCTTGATCGTGTCGCCGATTTTGAGGTTGGCCACATCGATATCGATGTGTTCGGGGATGTTGATCGGGAGGCAGCTGATGTCGACCGATCTGGTCACATGCTCGAGAATACCGCCATCGACCTTAACGCCGACCGCCTCGCCGATGATCTTGACCGGCACTTTGACCTCGATTATCTCGTCCATCTTGATGCGGATAAAGTCGGCGTGCATCAGCTCTCCCTTGACCGGATCGAGCTGGTAATCCTTGATCATCACGTGGCGCTGCTTTTCGGTTCCGGCCAGTCCAAGGCGGAAGATCGTGTTGGCCCCCCCCTCCGAACGGAGAATGTCTTCGATTTGATCCGGATCGACGGTGACCGGCACGGGGTCCTTGTCCGCGCCGTACAGGACGGCGGGAATTTGCCCTGCGCGGCGCAGGCGACGGGAGTGATTCTTCCCGAAGGTGTCCCGGGGCTTCACTTCGACGATTTGATCTTTCATCGAGACTTCCTCCCGAGGGCGCGGACCGGCGAGGGTGCCGCGCGACCCCTACACGAACAGAGAGCTGACCGAGGAGTTGGTATGAATCCTCTTGATGGCCTCACCGAGGAGCTCAGCGATCGACAGGACCGTGATGCGCCCCATTGCCTTTTTCTCATCATCGAGCGGGATGCTGTTGGTGACCAGCATCAGCTTCATCTCCATCGACCGGATCCGCTCGATCGCAGGTCCCGAGAGAACGGCATGGGAGAAGCAGCCGTAGATCGAACGCGCCCCGTTCTCGACCAGCGCCTTGACGGTGCCGGTGAGCGTGCCGGCGGTATCGACGATGTCGTCGACGATGACGCAGCTGCGGCCGTCGACCTCACCGATGACGTGCATCACTTGAGGCTCGTTCCGCTCCCCCCGGCGCTTGTCGATGATCGCCAGGCTTGCATCGAGACGCTTGGCGTAGGCGCGCGCACGCTCCACGCCACCGGCATCCGGGGAGACGATGACCGGATCCTTGAGCTTCATCCTGGTGACGTACTCGATGAGAACGGGCGCAGCGAACAGGTGGTCGACCGGGATATTGAAGAACCCCTGGATGGCAGGCGCATGCAGATCCATCGCCAGGATCCGATGGGCGCCCGCGGCGGTCAGGAGGTCGGCCACCAGCTTGGCCGAGATCGGCACGCGTGGTTTGTCCTTGCGGTCCTGCCGGGCATACCCATAGTACGGGAGAACCGCCGTGATGCGCTCGGCCGAAGATCTCTTGAGCGCGTCGATCATCACCAGCAGCTCCATCAGGTTGCTGTCGGCGGGTGGACAGGTCGGCTGGATCACAAAGACATCGGCGCCGCGGATGTTCTCGATGATCTGGCAATATGATTCGCCATCGGCGTAGCGGGGCTGTTTGATCGCCCCGGCCGGGAGGCCGAGGTAGCGGCTGATCTCAGTGCCGAGCGGCGGGGGGGCGCTGCCGGTGC
>CBDUYA010000388.1:0-1996 GCA_965371335.1 uncultured bacterium
TCGGCCTACTGTCCCTCTGTGACGAGGTGCGGGTGTACGGGGATCCGAGCGCGGGCATGCGCGTCGAGATCGCTGAGGCCCGCCGCCTGGGGATCCCGATCGTGGACGAAGCCGACCATGCAGGTTGAGGAGATTGCCACCAGCAAGCTCGCCGGGATGGCGGCCCCATACAACCCGAGGAAGATTGCCGCGCACGACCTCAAGGCCCTTGGCCGCTCGATGAAGTCCTTCGGTGTGGTGGAGCCGGTGGTGGTGAACCGCAGGACGGGCCGCATTGTCGGCGGCCACCAGCGGGTCAGGGCAGCCGAGGCGGAGGGGATCGATGCGCTCCCGGTCGTAACGGTCAACCTCGATGAGACAGCCGAGCGGCAGTTGAACTTGGCGTTGAACCGGATATCTGGTGATTGGAACGAGGATGCCCTGGCGCGAGTCCTGGCAGAGCTTCAGGCCGGCGGTGCGGATATGGAGTTGACCGGCTTCAAGCCCGGCGAGATCGAGAAGTACATGGCGTCGCTGCGCGGCCCCTTCGCACCGGAGGATGACGAGGCTCCCGACCTGCCGAAAAAGGCGACGACGAAGCCGGGGGATCTGTGGGAGCTGGGAGACCACCGGGTGCTGAGCGCGGACTCGACGGACATCGCTTCGGTGGCGAGACTCCTGCACGGCTGCAAGCCGGCGGTGCTCATCACTGACCCGCCCTACGGGGTGGCGTACGTGGGGAAGACCCGAGAGGCCCTAAAGATCTGGAACGACTCCATGACCCCGGAGCAGACCGAGAAGCTCGCTGAGCGTGCCCTCGCTGCCTCCTACCCGCACCTGGCGGCCGGCGCCGCGGCCTATGTCGCATGCCCGGCGGGTCCGCTGCATGCCGCCTTCCAGCGCGCCTTCGAGAAGGCCGGACTTGAGTGGCACCAGACCCTCATCTGGCGGAAGGACGTTTTTGTCCTCGGCCGGTCCGACTATCACTACCAGCACGAGCCGATCCTCTACGGATGGAAACCCGGCAAGCACTACTTCACGGCCGACCGGACGCGGAGCACGATCTTGGACATTCCTCGGCCCAAGGCGAGCCGCGACCACCCGACGATGAAGCCGGTGGCGCTGTGGGCGGAACTGATCGGGAACTCGACCACGCCCGGGCAGGTGGCGTTCGACCCGTTCCTGGGGTCGGGGACGACCGTGGTGGCGTGTGAGCGACTCGGGCGCCGCGCCTTCGGGATCGAGATCGACCCACGGTACGTCGACGTCGTGGTCGAGCGGTGGCAGCAGGCAACGGGGCGGAAGGCGACCCGCAAGGGGAAGCGCCGTGGGTAGACGTGGTCCGCCAAAGCAACCCTCCGCCCTGCGGCTGCTCCGAGGCAACCCGGGCAAGCGGAAGATCAACACAAGGGAACCGCAGCTAGAGGCTGCTGCGCCGGCCTGTCCCCGCTGGCTGCGCCCCGAGGCGAAGAGTGCATGGCGCAGGATGATCCCCAGGCTCGCAGGAATGCGCATCCTAACGCACGTCGACCAGGACGCACTGGCAGCTTACTGTCAGATTTATGCTCGATGGAAGGCCGCCGAGGAGTTCATGCAGCAGCACGGAGAGGTCTACGCGGTGCGGGACGACAGGGGGAACGTGCGACGCATGAAGGTCTATCCGCAAGTCGCCATCGCATCAAGCCTCCTCCAGATGCTTCGTTCCTATCAGCAAGAGTTCGGAATGACGCCGAGCGCGAGGACGCGGGTGCACGAGATCCCGCGCTTCCTGAGTGACCCCGATGACGAGAGGTTCTTCGGGCCGCACTGAGACGGCCCCGATCGCCTCAAGGGAATGCCGTCTTCCTGCCGGGTGGATGTTCGGCGCATGTCGTCTATTCATTGAAAGACGACATGTTGATCGTGCTCATAGCCTGCCAAATCATCCCCATGATCATTGGTGCGAGAAGCTCACCTGTCGCTAGGCGTTGGCCCGCATGGATAACCCTGCCTTTACCTCATTTCGAGGGGCGTTTTT
>CBDUYA010000389.1:0-1980 GCA_965371335.1 uncultured bacterium
CTGCGGGAGGTCGAAAAGGCCTTCGGCTTCGTGCCGAACCTGATGGGTGTGATGGCCTCCGCCCCGCCCCTGCTCAGGGCCTACCGCTCTCTCAACCAGCAGTTCGAACAGACGTCATTCAGTCCGGTAGAGCGCCAGGTTGTGGCCCTGGCGGTGAGCCACGCAAACCGGTGTACCTATTGCATGGCGGCGCACACAGTGACCGCGTAGATGCAGAAGGTGCCCGCGGACGTCATCGAGGCGCTCCGCCTCTACGCCGCGGAGATCGCCCGCTTGCGGGGCGAGCCGTCGCCGGAAGTGACCGATCGCTTCATGGCGGCCCGGTATACGCGTGAACAGGCTCTCGAGGTGGTCCTGGGCGTCTGCCTCAAGACGCTGTCCAACTATACGAACCACATCGCACGGACACCCCTCGACAAACCGTTCGCTGCGGCATCCTGGAAGCCGGCCTCCGGAACGATCGCCGCTACGGCAGCCTGGAAGCCGGCTTCCTGATCGACCGGCTGGCTGGAGGCGTCCCCGGGCATGTTTCGATTTCAACTTCGTGATCCCGGAAGGATTCGTGCGTGCGAGCTCGATTTGCCGCTTGTTGAGTACACGATCTCGCCGTATAGAAAGGTTGAGAGAGAACCAGGCCGATATGCGTCTCAAGACACCCCAGGAACGGGCGCTCGATTTCCTGCGCGTTGCCCATCTCTACCGGCTCGGAATCCTTGCGACCGAACGGCCCCATCCGCGGACCCGGGATCTGTCCGCCTGGGCGCGGGACGATCTGCCGAAAGCGATTGCGGTCCTGAAGAGCATCGATCTTCAGGCTCTGGCGACGGTGCAGAAAGCGGGGGCCGCCATCGATCGGATGGCCCGCCGGATCGATGCGACCCTTGAGAGAGGACGGCGGATTTTCCTGTGCGGCTGCGGAGCGACGGGACGGCTGTCGCTGAGCCTGGAGTTCCTCTGGCGAAACCGGCTCGGGCATGGCGATCAAGTGCGGGCGTTCATGGCCGGCGGCGACGTCGCCCTGGTCCACGCGCTGGAGGGGTTCGAAGACCATCCCGCCTACGGCGCGCGCCATCTGCGGCAGATGGGGTTCGTCGACGGCGATCTCCTGATCAGCACGACGGAGGGGGGAGAGACCCCATACGTGATCGGGGCGACCGAAGAGGCGGCGCGGATCTCGTCCAACGCCCCCTGTTTCCTCTACTGCAATGCTGATTCAGTTCTGACCCACCACATCGAGCGGTTTCAGAAGGTCTACGACAACGGCGATATCGAGAAGATCTGCCTCGACGTCGGACCGATGGCCCTGGCCGGCAGCACCCGCATGCAGGCGAGCACAGTCCTGCAATTGGCGGTCGGCGCGGCGCTGCTCCATCCGGAGACCCCGGCGGGTGAGCTGGTCGCAAGCTTCGGGCGCCAGGTCGCCGCCACCGATTTCGCCTTCCTCGAACGGTTCATTGCCAGGGAGGCGGACATCTACTCGGCGGGACACTACGTGACCTACCGGGTGAGGGACTACGGCATCACCGTGCTCACCGATACGACCGAACGGGCGCCGACGTTCAGCCTGGTTCCGTTCGATCAGATGAAGGAGCGGCGCCCGAGGCATTCCCTCTGCTACCTGGCGCTGGAGGATGCGAAGGGCCCTGAAGAGGCATGGGCGCGCCTGCTGAACCGCACGCCGCGGGCGCTTGGCTGGCCGGAGATCGACCCGCGCACGACGCTCGACTATCTCGACGGATTCGACTTCAGCATCAACGCCGCGGGACGAAGAGAGCGGCACATTCCCGAGGCGACGCATCACGGCTTCCATCTCCGCCGATCGCGCGGCGCCATCGAGCTCCGGTTCGAAGAGCTGGCTCACGACGTGCCGGTGAGCGGCCTGTCCGAGCTGTCCGAGCACCTGCTGCTGAAGCAACTGCTGAACATCCACTCCACCCTGGTCATGGGGCGTCTCGGGCGCTATGAGAACAATCTCATGAC
>CBDUYA010000390.1:0-1977 GCA_965371335.1 uncultured bacterium
GCCGCTACCGGGATCGGAACGCCCGCCTGCGATCCGGCCGCCTCGATCCACTTCAGATCAAGCAGCACATCGTGCATCGTCTGGCGGCGCTCGTCCGGATCCTTCGCCATACAGGCCGACACCAGCCGGTCGAGCGCCGGCGGCGCCATCGGCTGCAGCGATGCGATCGACGGCGGCTGGCGCTCCAGGATGACGGCGATCAGGCTCGCCTGCGTTTTTCCTTCGAACGCCTTCTTCCCCACAGCCATCTCGTACAGCACCGAGCCGAAGGCGAAGATGTCGCTGCGGGCGTCGGCCGGCTTCCCCTCCAGCTGCTCCGGCGCCATGTACTGGAAGGTGCCGACGATAGTCCCTTCGGCGGTGAGCGGGCTGGTGGCGGTCGGCGGCGCCGTCAGCGACGACACCGCCCCTTCCGGCCCGGCGCTCTTCGCCAGGCCGAAGTCGAGCAGCTTGGCGCCCGACTTGGTCAGCATGATGTTGCCCGGCTTCAGATCGCGGTGGATCACTCCGGCCCGGTGCGCCTTGTCGAGCGCGTCGGCGATCTGGGTGGCGACCTGCAGCAGCTCGGGCGTCGGCAGCGGCCCCCGCTCCAGCCGGGTGGCCAGCGTCTCCCCCCCCATGTACTCCATCACCAGGAAGTGGACGCCGTCCTGCTGCCCGACGTCGTACAGCGGGCAGATGTTCGGATGCGACAGGCCGGAGACGGTGCGCGCCTCGCGCTCGAAGCGCTGCCGCGCGTCGGCGCGTTCCGCCAGGTGGGCGGGGAGGATCTTGATGGCGACGGTGCGGCCGAGGCGCGTGTCGCGCGCGCTGTAGACCTCTCCCATTCCCCCCGCGCCGATGGGGCCGGAGATCTCGTAGGGGCCGAGCCGGGTGCCGCGTGTGAGAGCCATGTAGTCGCGAAGTATAGCGCAGGCGGGGTCGAAACAACCGGCCGGGAAGCCGCGGGCCGGCAGAGCGACGGAGGGGGCCGCGGACCCGGCGGAGCCATTGCAGCCGGTGCGGCGCCCGCTCAGCCCCGGTTGCGGAGCAGCTCCAGGTGGCGGTGGCGCGCCAGGACGCGCGCGATGAACCGCTCCCGCAGCGTGGCGTCGCGCAGCCGCCGCTCCTCCTCGACCGGCAGGTCCGGGAGACGCTTCAACAGCGCGGCGGCGAACAGGCCAAGCCCTGGCGCCGGGCCGTTCGAGCCGTGGACCTCCACCCCTTCCAGCCCGCAGGAGGGAGAGTTGCTCTTCAGAATGTAGCCGTGCAGGCCGAGGCGGGCGAGCTGCGCGGCGCGTCGCGCGGCGTAGCGCTGCATCCCGGCCGTGTGATCGGCGCCGGTCTTCTGCGTGATCAGGCGGGGTGCGCTCACCGGCCCGACCAGACGCAAATTGTCGCGGGGGATTCCGAGACCGATCTCGACCTCCGGGCAGACCGGCACCCAGGCGAAAATACGGCCGAGCGTGCCGGTGATCAGAGAGTCATGCTTGTGCCCGCCGTCGTAGCGCACCTCTTCGCCGAGGAGGCAGGAACTGATGCCGACGCGGATTGTGGGGGCTTCCTTGTCAGTCATGGGACGCCGCGGCCCCCAACCAGCCGGGCGCCGTTACTTCCTGAGATGTTTGCCGAAGAACTCGACGGTGCGATGCCAGGCGATGCGGGCCGCCGCCGGATCGTAGTTCGGGCGCTCCTCGTTGCAGAAGGCGTGCTGCGCGTCGTAGCGATGGAATTCGTAGTCGACCTTGCCTTCCTTCAGCCGCTTCTCCAGATCGTCGACCCCCGCGATGGCGAAGAACTCGTCGTGGTTGGCGAAATGCCCCATGAGAGGCATTTTGATCGTGGTGGTGTCGGCCGCCTCGGGCGGCGGATAGCCGTAGAACACCACGGCGGCATCGGCCTCGGCGGCGTGCCCCCCCCCCCGCCCCGTCACCGCGCCCCCCAAGCAGAAGCCCATGAACGATAGGCATAGCGTCGTGTAGGGAAACAGGGTTGTTG
>CBDUYA010000391.1:0-1963 GCA_965371335.1 uncultured bacterium
GCGTTACAACCTGCTGGCGGTCCCGGTCGTCGAGCCGGGCAACGTCCTGGCGGGGATCGTCACGGTGGACGACGCCATCGACGCCATGACGGATGAAACGACCCGTGAGATGTACCGCATGGCCGGATTGAATACCGAGGATCGTCTGACGAGCCGTCCTCTGCAGTCCTTCACGCGCCGGCTCCCCTGGATGATCCTCAACCTGGGAACGGCGCTTATCGCTTCCTGGATCGTCTGGATGTTCGAGGCCTCCATTGCGCAGGTGGTCGCGCTCGCCACCTTCATGCCGATCGTGGCCGGAATCGGCGGCAACGGAGCCACCCAGACGCTCACCGTGGTCATCCGCGGGATCGCGCTCGGCGAGGTGAATTTCAGCACCGCGCGCCGGGCGGTCCTGCGACAGATCGCGATCGGTGCCCTGCTCGGACTGCTGACCGGAGCGTTGATGGCGCTGGTCACGATCCTGTGGAGGGGAAACCCGGTTCTCGGACTGGTCATCGCCCTGGCGATGATCGCCAACCTGCTGGTCGCCGGAGCAGCCGGAGCGGTGGTGCCGCTCGTTCTGAAGCGGCTGGGTCTCGATCCGGCGCTCGGCTCGGCGGTGATCACCACGGCATTCACCGATTCGTTCGGATTCCTGGTGTTCCTCGGCCTGGCGACCCTGCTGCTCGATTACCTCGTATAATCACGTCCATGATGCACGCATCTTCCGATCCGGACGACGATCTGCGCAGTGATCGCGACCTGCCGGAAGGCATCCGTTACGACCCCGACCTTGCCGTTCACGAGCCGATGGAGGTCCCGTCCGCGGCGCCCGACCCGTCACGACGCCACGCCCCGCTCCTGATCTTCCCGATCGGGCTGATCGCGCTCAGCCTCCTGGTCTATGTCCTGTTCGGGCTGATCGCACACGAGGGGAAGACCGCATCCGACTACGTCGACGATATCCGCCTGGGCCGGGCCGATGCCTGGCAGGCGGCCTACGGAATATCGCGACTGCTCGCGGAGGGCGATCCGGAAGAGCGGGAGCCTCGCCTTCTCCCCGACATCATCGGTCTCCTCGGCCGATCGGCCGACGGAGATCCGAGGTTGAGACGCTACCTGATCCTCAGCCTCGGCCGGATCGCAGACGCACGCGCCGTCGATGTCCTGCTCGGCGCCCTCGCGGACCCCGACCCGGAGTCCCGGCTCTATGCCATCTGGGGGCTGGGCGCCGTCGGGGAGACACGGGCGGCCGCCTCTCTTCTGCCCCTCCTCCAGGAAGACGACCCCGGTCTGCGCAAGATGGCCGCCTATGCACTGGGGGCGCTGCCGGCTCCGGGGGTCACCGCAGCCCTGCGGGGAATGCTGCACGACCGGAGCCCCGACGTGGCGTGGAACGCCGCCCTCTCTCTGGCGCGCCTCGGCGACCCGGCCGGCCTGCCGCTGATCGATCGCCTGATCGACCGGCAGTACCTCGACGCGGTACGCAGCCCCGGCCCGGCCGGACGATCGCTCCCCCTGACCGAGGACCGGAAGGCGGAGATCATGGTCAGCGCCCTGCGCACCTTCGCCCGGCTGGGCGGCGGCGAGCGGCGCGCCGCGATCGAGTCGATCGCCGCCTCCGATCCCAACCTGAAGGTCCGCCAGGCGGCCCTCGATACGCTGCAAGACCTTGACAACAAAGCGCCCTGACCACGGTGGCGCGGAGCTTGTTGCAGCCTGGTCTTGATTCCCTTATCCATCAATAACTTACGCTGGTTATGGCCGTGCTCTGCGACAGCGACCCCGCAGCCGCTGGTTTTACACTCGGTTCGGCCCGGTCGTGCAACAAGCTCCGCGCCACCGTGCATTAGGTAACACTTAGACGACGCTATTGACAGGCCCCGGGGTTTTGGCGAAGATAACGCCCGATCACGATGGGAAGCCCCGCATTTTCAAGCGTCGGCGACGATCATGTTCGAGGGTGGCCGGCTCCTTGGTT
>CBDUYA010000392.1:0-1946 GCA_965371335.1 uncultured bacterium
GCGCGGCAGATCGAGATCGCGGATGACCTCGGGGCGCAGCAGGGAGACGACGTAAGAACAGACCGAGAACTTGAATCCCGGAAAGATCTCCTCGGTCACGGCGGCGCCACCCAGGACGTAGCGCCGTTCGAGAACCAGCACCTTGCGGCCGGCCCGTGCGAGATAGGCGGCATTGGTCAGGCCGTTATGGCCTCCGCCGATCACGATGACGTCGTACTTGGCAGGCACTCGAATCCTCCGCGGCGGCCCGGGGCGGCGAGCGGGTCAGCCGGATGGTGCACTATCTGAAACAGGTTTCGCGAAGCGAGACCATTCTATGGATTCGGTATCTGCTTTTCAAGAGAGAGGTGATGGTTTCGCGGTGGAAAGCGGATCGCATCGCTGGTTGCGGGAGCGCCAGGGCGCGGATATAATGACCGCTCTGAGATGAAACGTGGAGGGACGACGTGCCGGTTGGCACCGCGGTTCACGATCGAACGCACAGGATGTGCGAAAGTCTCAATTACCGTGAATGGTCCGGCTACTATGCGGTCGGCGCCTACGAAGCCCACCACCATCACGAGTACAACGCCATCCGTAACGCTGCAGCGCTGATCGACATCTCACCGCTCTACAAATACGAGATCACCGGCCCGGATGCCCGGCGTCTGATCGATCGCATCGTGACGCGGGACATGAGCAGGATTGCCGTCGGGCAGATCACCTACGTCGCATGGTGTGATGATCGCGGCAAGGTGATCGACGACGGCACGATCTGCCGCCTGGACGAGAACAGGTACCGCTGGACGGCCGCCGAGCCGAGCCTCCGCTGGATCCGTCAGAATGGTGCGGGTCTCCGGGCGGAGGTGGAAGACGTTTCGCAGTCGGTGGCGGCCCTCGCCCTGCAGGGACCGACCTCCGGCCGGCTCCTGAGGCAAATGGTCGGAGAGGAGATCGGGGCGCTGCGATACTTCCGCGTGCTGCGGGGCGCGATCGGGGGCGTTCCGGTCGAGATCTCGCGCAACGGGTACACGGGCGATCTCGGCTACGAGATCTGGATTCCGTGGAACGAGGCGGCCAGGGTCTGGGATGCTCTGATGGAAGACGGACGGCCTTTCGGGATCCGTCCGGTCGGCATGCTGGCCCTCGACGTGTCGCGAATCGAGGCGGGATTGCTGCTCATCGAGATCGACTACGTCAGCGCGAAGCGGGCGCTGATCGAGGCTCAGAAGTCCTCACCCTACGAGCTCGGGCTCGGCCGCCTGGTTCATCTGAACAAGAGGTCGTTCGTCGGCCGTGAGGCTCTCGTCGAAGAAGCCCGCCGGGGACCGGCCCGCCGCCTCGTCGGGCTCGAGATCAATTGGCCCGATGTGGAACAGATCTTCGAAAAGGTCGGCTTGCCGCCCCAGGCGCCCGCAACCGCGTCCCGGGAGGCCGTCCCCGTTTACCGGGGCGGCGGGCAGATCGGCAAGGCGACTTCGACCACCTGGTCGCCGGCGCTGAAGAAGATGATCGCCCTGGCCACCGTGACGTCGGAGCACGCCGATCCGGGAACACACCTGCAGTTCGAGATTACGGTCGAGGCGACCCGCTATAAGGCCGGGGCACACGTCGTCCCCCTGCCCTTTTTCAACCCGCCACGCAAGACCGCGTACCCCCTGAACTGATTCGAACAGAAAACGGAGGAGACCGCAATGCCGAACAGGATCCACCGCACGAGAAAACCGCGCGCTCTCAAAGATATCGAGGCCGGCCTGAAGCAGTTGACCATAGGTTTGCGCGGCCTGGTACGTGAAATTGCTGCAGGGAACGCGGCCGGCGAAGCGAAACGCCGCAGGAAGGTGACCCCGGCGTTGCGCCTCCAGGGACGCTACATGGGACTCATCCGGACGCTGCCGCTACGCAAGAAGCGCAAGGTGAAGGCGATCCGGGCCTCCAGGGGCGTGCACGAGGCGATCCGCGCCGCC
>CBDUYA010000393.1:0-1913 GCA_965371335.1 uncultured bacterium
CTCCTGCACATGGGCCGTCCGCGTTTCGTCGCCTGCACCCCCCGGGGCGTCATGGAGATGCTGCGCCATCACGACATCCAGCTCTCGGGCAGGCGGGCCGTCGTGATCGGGCGCTCGAATATCGTGGGGCGCCCCATGGCCGCCCTCCTCGAGCAGGCGAACGCGACCATCACCATCTGTCATTCCCGGACCGCCGACCTTCCCGGCGAGGTCCGTGGGGCGGACATCGTCGTGGCGGCCATCGGCAAACCCGGCTTCGTGCGCGGCGACTGGATCAAGCCGGGGGCGGTCGTCATCGATGTGGGGATCAACCGCACCCCCGATGGGAAGCTCGCGGGCGATGTCGCCTTCGATGAGGCAAAAACGATCGCCGGATACATCACCCCTGTTCCCGGAGGCGTGGGGCCCATGACGATCGCGATGCTGCTCGCCAACACCATCCTGGCGGCCGAACGAGGGGGCGCGTGAGGGCCAGGCGCACACCCCTTTATGACCGCCACGTGACGCTCGGCGCCCGGCTTGTCGAGTTCGGCGGCTGGGAGATGCCGGTACGCTACAGCGGCATCATCGCTGAGCACACCGCCTGCCGCACGGCCGCGGCTATCTTCGACGTCAGCCACATGGGCGAGGTGAGTTTCAAGGGGCCGGGCGCGCTGGCCGCCATCCAGCGAATTTCCACCAACGATGCCTCGAAGCTTACGGACGGGCGTGTCCAGTACTCCACGATCTGCACGGAGAGGGGCGGCGTCGTGGACGATATCACGGTCTACCGGCGAGGAGCGGAAGAGTACTTCTTCATCGTCAACGCCGGCAACAGAGAGAAGGATCTTGCCTGGATCCGGGAGCACACGCAGGGGGACGTCCGCATTGATGATATCAGCGATGCCACGGCGCTCATCGCCGTCCAGGGACCGGGGGCGCCCGACATCGTTCAGCGCGCGGCCGACCGCGACATTCTCGATCTTCCCCGCTACTGGTTTCGCGACGGCATGCTGAAAACCGATACCCATGGGATCCCCGTCACGTTCTCCCGAACGGGATACACGGGCGAGGACGGGTTCGAGATCGCATGTCCGGCCGAGGCGGCAGGCGCCGTCTGGGACCGCCTGCTCGCGATCGGGGGGGAGGGGGGGCTCACGCCCGCCGGGCTCGGGGCACGCGACACACTCCGGCTCGAAGCGAAGATGTGTCTGTACGGCCACGAGCTCGGGCCGGAGATCACGCCGCTCGAAGCGAGAATTGGCTGGGCCGTGGCGCTCGACAGCAGGGAGAAGGGCGAGTTCCTCGGACGGGAAGCGCTCCTGCGCCAGAAGGCCGAGGGACCCGCCCGCAAGCTGGTGGGATTCGAGATGAGGGGTGCGGGAATCGCCCGGCAGGGATACCCCATCCTCGCCGGGGGCGAGAGGGCCGGCGAGGTCACGAGTGGCACGAAATCGCCGACCTTGGGCAAAGCCATCGGTCTGGGTTACGTTGCCTCCGCTCACGCCAGGGTAGGAACGGAGATCGCCGTCGAGATCCGCGATCGTCAGGTGCCCGCGGTCATCGTACGCACCCCCTTCTACAAGGCTGCGATGCCCGGTTGATCGCCCCGTGGCCGCAGCAGGCCCGATTTCGAACATTCACAGGAGGTCCGCCGTGGAATATCCCGATGATCTCAAATACACGAAGGAGCACGAGTGGGCGCGCTCCGCAGACGGGCGCGTCACCATTGGCGTCACTGAATACGCCCAGGACGCGCTGGGCGAGGTGGTGTACGTGGAGCTCCCCCGCATCGACAGCGAAGTCTCGAAGGAGGGAACCTTCGGGGTGATCGAGTCGGTCAAGGCGGTCAGCGATCTCTACTCCCCGATCACCGGCAAGGTGGTCGAGGTCAATTCAGCCCTCATCGACACACCCGAGATGGTCAACTCCGA
>CBDUYA010000394.1:0-1877 GCA_965371335.1 uncultured bacterium
CCGCGATAATCGAGCCGGACTTCATGCTTGTTGATCCCGCAGATCGGATCGACCGCCGGCGTGTTCTGCAGCTCGACGACGATGGTACCGTCGGCGGCGAGCAACGCCAGATCGCCTTCGTCGATGGTGAACGAGCCCCGGGCTGGTGTGCAGTCCAGACCGGTCCCGCCGATCTCGCCGAGAAGCAGGCCTTCCGCCGTGACCACCGTCTTCTCGACCGCATTACCATAATCCCCGAACGCGGTGACGGCGATCGTCGCGCCTCCTTCACCCGGCAGCATCCGGACCGGCAGCGGATGAACGGTCCGTGCCCCGGCGGTGCGGTAGATCAGGGACGATTCGGGACGATCCTCGATCCCCTCGATGGCGATGCTCGGCACCCCGATGACCGTCAGGGCGGCTGCAATGACGATCGACTCCTTGCCGGGGACGTTGCTGGCGATCACCACGTCTCCCTGCAGGCGGCTGGCGATCAGATCCCCGGCATCGAAGGTGACGGTGAAAGCGCCCGAGGCCCCGGGCGCGATCGTTCCCTGCGGCGGCGCGACCTGAAGCCAGCCACCCGCCGCCTCGCGCACCTCCAGGCTCACCACAAGATCGCTCCCGCCGCCGTTGGTGATCGTCAGGGCGCGATCGAGACGGCTTCCCGCCAGCATCTCCTCATCGAACGATGCGGGCGCCACCATCAGGCCGGGCGGGGGCGCGGCTGATCCGCTCACCTCGACAATGCTCGCCGGTTCGTTGGAGGCATCGCTGGTGAGGGTGACCCGCGTGGCGAGCGCGCCGGCTACGGCGGGGGCCCAGCTCACCGTCACGATCACTTCCTCGCCCGGCGCCAGCCGCAACGCGCTGGCGCTGACCGAGACCGCGGCATCGTCGGCGATGAGACTGTCGACGGTGAGCGGCAGCGTGCCGGTGTTGCGCACCCGCAGCGGCACGCTGCCTGTCGAGCCGAGGAACACCGCGCCGAAATCGATACGTTCGGGAGCGACCCCGATCGCCGGCGCATCGGTGACCTCGAGCACCACCGGATGCCCCACCAGAGGCGCGTCCGGGTCGTTGCTCTGCACCTGGACGGCGTCCTCGAAGCGCCCCTCCGCCAGATCGGTAGCATCGATGGTGACGGTGATCTCCTGCCGTTCCCCCGCGGCCAGCCGCCCCGCCTCGGGGGCGGCGGCGAGCCACTGCGGCGCGCGGGTGATGCGCACCGCGAGTCCGTCGTGCAGGTAGCCGGTGTTGAATGCGACCTGCAGCCCGACCCGGCCATCGCCGTTCTGGATCCCGACCGTGGCGCTGTCGATCGCCGCCGTCATCGACAGGTAGCGGAATTCGATCTCGCCCGTCGCGTCGATCGTCACCTGGAACGTGTGGGCGCCCGGCCCGCTGACCGGCGGCACATTCGTGTACTGTACGGTCAACCGGTCGCCGTCCCTGACGAAGACGGCCCGCCGCTCCCCCTGGAAATCGAGGTCGTCCCAGAACGGCGCGATCATGTCCTTGGGAGCGACCAGGCCCGGCAGCGGCTGGTTGGTGAACGCGGTCGCTCCGCTGGTCAGGCTGATCCAGCCGTTGGTGCTGACGCGCACTTCGTTGAATCTCTCGCCATACAGCGGAAACTCGAACCCGAGCGGAATCGCATTGGAGGTCTGATCGTCGCCGAACAGCTCTTCGATCGGCGTGCCGCTCGCCTCGATGTCGTCCCAGACGAAGGGAGGCCCTCCCGGCGAGTCGCTGTCGATGAAGCGATAGCCGAACGGATCGGGGCCACCGAAGCCGTCGACCACGACCGCGCCCCGGCGCGGGTCGGGCGCGCCCTTGTCGAGCTCGATCGCGTCCGCCGTGATCGACGCCGCGCCGGCTGCCGGCCGTAGCAGCGG
>CBDUYA010000395.1:0-1818 GCA_965371335.1 uncultured bacterium
CCACGCCTCGGTCGTCTTCTTCGTGCGCTGCAGCGGCAGCGGCAGCGGCGCCAGATGGCGCTCGAACGGCTCGCCATCGCGGCATGCGAAACTGATCGGCACCTTCTCCATCTCATCAATCATCCCGAGGCCATACAGAATCTCGGGGCTGGTCATGAAGTAGGGGCTTTTGTAATCGACCCACGACTCGTTGCCGGCGAACAGGGGCGCAACGCGCTCCCTGACCTGCTGCGGATCGCGGCCGGCAAGGCCCGTCACCCGGCAGCCGACCGTGTCGCGATGGGCGGAAGTCGCCCGCACCACGAACAGACCGTCGCTAAACCAGTGGACCCGTACTGGAAGCCGTCGCAGCTCGGTCCGGTTGCGCAGCAGGTAGAGGCGGGTGTGGGCGTTGCCGCTCAGCGCCACCGCCTCCGACAGCGCCACGATGATCTCCTGATCGTTCATCTCGGGCAGCGACGCCTCGAGCCGGCCGACTGCCTTCTCGAACGCGGCCCGGGCGGGCGGATCGAAGCTCCGGTCGTATTTCAGGAAGCGGCTGCGGACCACATCGAGGTCCTGCTTCCACGCTTCGACGCGATTGTCCGGCTGCGGATAGACCGGCAGCTTCTGCAGATCGAAGGTGAACGCCCGATCGCCCTCGACGACCCGCCCGGAGATAGTCTCCGCCGCGTGCTCGGCGTCGAAGACAACGAGGGTCTCTCCGACCTGCAGCTCGAAGTGCAGATCGGCGCCATCAGCCCGGAGCGCGCTCAGCGGCAGCCCTTCGGCGCCGGGAAGATCGATCGTCCCCTCCCAGGCCCGCCCGGCCCGCTTCAGTTGGACACCGATGCGCGTCAGCCGGGCCGGCGTCTCGGCGATGAACCCCTCCCAGAACCCTTCGAGACCGGCCAGCAGTTGTGCAGCCGAAGAGGCGCCGGTAACCGCCGTGACCGGCGCAGAGCCTACCGCCGCCGACGTGGCGGGGACTGCAATGAGACCGCTCAATACCCAGAGAACGACGTGGCCTGCCTTTCGCATCGATACCCCCCTCGAGGCTCTATGCCGTGTCAACGTCTCAGGCGGGGAAAAGGTTGCAGGCGAACTTTGAAGGTTGGGCAATCACCAGTCCGGCACGTCGTCCCAACTGCGGAATTGCGGGTTGTCCCAGGTGATTCTGTAGTCACCCGGCGAATCGGGAATATCGACCAGCCGCAGGTTGGTCTGCGCCTTGAGGACCTCGAGAAGCTCATCATGAGGCAGGGTGTGCAGCGGCGGCTTGTCCAGATCGGGCATCGGCCAGAGACGGAGGGTGCCGTCCGCACCGGTTGAGGCGATCCAGCGGCCGTCGGGCGAGACGGCCACCTCGTTGATGGGGCCTTCATGTCCGACGAGCAAGTGGGGCTCGTCATCAGGGGCCCGACCGACCCTCACGATACCGTCCCGGCCACCGCTGATGACGAATGGTGAACCGCTGCGCCCAGGAGAGCGCCGACCAGCCGGCCATCAGCAAGGCGGTCGCCAGGAGTCCGATTGTCAGAAGATGCGCCAGGGGGGCATGGGATTGCCGGGACGAGGGACCTCGCATGATGGAACCCTGCCATGTGAGGGACCGCGGTGCGGTTCCCTCCAGGTAGTCCACCTCGCAGGCCCCCCGACCGGCGATTTTCAGCTTTTCCGACGTGGTGGAAATCTAGTTACCATAACTATCTCGCATTCTTCCTGATTCATCAAGCAGGCTATCGCACAGACCCAGGCGTGCCCGCGGCGCGGGAGCGCGTGTATGCTGAGGCCTCTCGAGGAGAGATTTCCCCGTGCATTCCGAAATCGATCTCATCG
>CBDUYA010000396.1:0-1800 GCA_965371335.1 uncultured bacterium
CGCCTCGAACACATAGCCGAGGGTCTCCTCGACGTTCGGATCGCGCAGCCGATCGACGTCCGCAGCGCTGCGCACCGGCGGCTCGATCACCGGCCCGTCCCCCCGGCCGTAGGTCAGGGTGAGGCCCATCGCTTCGACCGGCAGCAGGAGATCGGCGAAGATGATCGCGGCGTCGACCCCCAGCTTCTCGACGGCGTGCACCGTGATCTCCGCCACCAGGTCGGCGTCCTTGCAAAGCTCCAGAAACGAGACGCGCGACCGCACGCGGCGGTACTCGCGCATGTAGCGCCCCGCCTGGCGCATCAGCCAGATCGGCCGGATCGGGGTCGGCTCGCGACGGCACGCGCGCATGAAGGGGCTGGCGTCGAGCGCCGCCCGTTCGGACGCGGAGAGCCCGGTGGGAGCGGGGGCAGGACGGTCGGCGAGGGCGATGCGCCCGCGGAGATCGCCGCCGGCGGCCGGGGGCGGTGCCGGCTTCGTCTTCTTGTCCTCGATGATCGCGTGGCAGCGCTCGCTCGCCTCCCGCACCAGCGGTCCCATCTTCGTATTCGATGGCTCGAAGTCGACCTGCACCCCGTGATCGCGCAAGCTCTGGCTCGCCACCGGGCCGACCGAGCCGACCGCCGCCCGGGCGAAGGCGGCGCGCACTTTGTCGTCGATGCCGCTGTCACGCGCCACCCGCATGAGGTTGTCGATCTGGTTGGCGTTGGTGAACAGCGCCACGTCGACCTTGCCGGCGACCAGCGCCGCGAGGGCGTTGCGCAGCGGCTCCAGATCCTCGGGGAGGGTCCAGCGGTAGATCGGCACCCGGGTCACCTCGGCGCCGCGCTCGCGCAGCCCCTGCAGCATCTCGAGGTTGCTGATGCCGTATTCCTGCACCGCGACCTTCTTGCCGCGCACCGGCGCCTTTTCATCGAGGGTTTCGAGCAGCTCGATCCAGGTATTGGGAGCGGGGACAGTGATGCCGGGATCGATCCCCATTGCGCGCAGCGCGGCGACCGGCTTTGGTCCGCGGCAGACGCGGGTCACCCGGCCGAGGGCGGCGAGGATCGTATCGCGCGGGTGGCGCGTCTCCAGCGTCCGCACCAGGGTCCGCGTGCCGACCCCGGTCATCAGGACCAGGATGTCGTACTCGTCCGCCAGCAGCTTCTCGCCGAAGTCGAGCGCCTCGGTGTTCTCCTCCAGGGGGATTTCGCGCATGGAGGGCGCGACGAGCGCACGACCACCCTGACCCTCGATGAGACGGGCCATCTCGGTGGCCATGCGGCTCTCGAAGGCGGCCACCTGCAGGCCGCCGAATCCTCGCTCAGGCTGCTTCGGCGTCATCTTGCTCCCGGAGAGGCGTCATCGTACTCTGCGACACGGCGCCGGATCAAGCGCACGCCGGATCAAGCGCCGACCCGCGTGCCTCCGGCCCGTCGGCGGATGGGGCGGGTGAGGTGTTTGATCCGGTGCGGGTGGCCGAACACCCCGCCAAGCGCGGGCGCCGACCGAGTACTTGTGGGCTAAGGCGAGATGAGATTTCACCCGGGGGCGGGAGGACTATAATGATGATGATCAGTCAATCCAACAGGAGCGGTGAGCTGGTGAGTCGTGTCGCAAGAATCCCATTTCCAGACTCTCACTTTCATTATCCCGTCATGCGCAAGCATCTCTCTGCAGCGGTATTGGCTATCCTGATTCTTTGATGACCGATATCGTAGTTTGTATACATTGCGTTGGGCCAACTTACGTTCGGAGTGTTTTGTGCTATTTAGTCGAGCATTGATCATCGAACTCCTCACGCTCTGCATCGCAAGT
>CBDUYA010000397.1:0-1718 GCA_965371335.1 uncultured bacterium
GTCCACCGGCACCTCTTCGGGGCGCATGCCGGGCGACAGACCGGCGTCCCCGATCAGGCGTTCGGCGGCCGGGTGGCCGAACGAACTCGCGAGATTGTTCTGTAAGGTCTTGCGGCGGTGCGCGAACGCCAGACGGAGCAGCGACGAGAGATCGGCGCGGCGGGGGCCGTCGAGCGGCGGCGGATGCTTCAGCCGCAGACGGAGCATCACCGATTCGACCTTGGGGCGCGGACGGAACGAGCCGGGACCAAGCCGCAGGACGCTCTCGATGTGCGCCGCGACCTGGCAGAGCACGCTCAGGCTGCCGTAGGCCTTGCGGCCCGGCGCCGCGGCGATGCGCTCGGCCACCTCCTTCTGCACCATGACCAGGAGATCGCGGAGCAGGTGACCTTCGCGCAGCAGCTTCCGAATGACCGCCGGGGCGATGTTGTAGGGAAGGTTGGCGATCACGCGGGCCGGCCGGCCGGCCGCGGCGCCCAGGCCGCCGAGCAGCGCGGGGAGATCGATGGTCAGGATATCGCCCCGCACGATCGCCGCTCCGCTCCCCTCGGCGGCAAGGCCCAGGTCCTGTTCCAGGCGATCGGCGAGAGCCGGATCGACCTCGACGGCGCGCAACCATCCAACCCGGGCGATCAATCGCCGGGTGAGCGCGCCGCCTCCGGGGCCGATCTCGAGGACCCGATCGGCCGCGGCCGGCCGGAAGGCGGTCAGGATCGCCTCGGCCGCGCCGTCGTCGACCAGGAAGTTCTGGCCCCACCGGCGTCGTGTTCTCGATCGGGAAGAGGGCTTGAGCATCGCTAGAAACCAGCCACCGAGTATGGTATAAGATTTGGCCCCCCGAGAACGGCGGGGGCGGTGAACAGGGATGAATAGGGAGAGACCGGAGACGACATGAGCGCCAACATCGTGACACTGACGAGCAATAATTTTGATGATGAGACCAAGCAGGCCGCGACGCCGATTCTCGTTGATTTCTGGGCGGAGTGGTGCGGCCCCTGCCGCATGGTGACGCCGGTTCTGGAAAAGCTGGCCGACGAGTATGCCGGCAAGGCACGCGTCGGCAAGGTGAACGTCGACGAGCAGAGCGGCCTGGCGGCCAAGTTCGGAGTGCAGAGCATTCCGACCCTCCTGCTGTTCAAGGAGGGGAAGGTGGTCGAGCAGTTCATCGGCGCGACGACCCGGGACGAACTGGCCAAGCTGCTCGACAAGCACGTTTCGAGCTGAGCTTCCCATCCGATACTGGGCCCCGATCCCGCAGCGGAATCCGGCGATGCAGGCAGGCGCCGGGTCGCCGGCGGAGGGGCTGCGCGCTGAGAGCGGAATGAGCGGATGCCCGGGCGAGGTGCATCGACCGGGCCCCGGCTGCACGTCCCGCCACGGAGGTCACCCTCGGCATGGAACAGGACATCAAGCGGATTAACGATCTGGTCGCCAGGGAAGCGATCTTCGTCGAGCAGATCCTCGGCGAAGTGCGCAAGGTGATCGTCGGTCAGCGCGCCCTTCTCGATCGTCTGCTCATCGGCCTGCTGGGCGATGGTCATCTTCTTCTGGAGGGCGTGCCGGGGCTGGCCAAGACCCTCTCCATCAAGACCCTGTCCGACGTCATTCACGCGCACTTCCAGCGCATCCAGTTCACCCCCGATCTCCTCCCGGCCGATCTGATCGGGACCATGATCTACAACCAGAAGGACGGCCAGTTCGTGCCGCGCAAGGGCCCG
>CBDUYA010000398.1:0-1713 GCA_965371335.1 uncultured bacterium
CGGTTGAGTCGGTCGCGTCGAGGGCGCGGGTGAGGTATTCGATCGCCTGCTGAGTTTCCCCCCGGTCGTAATGGTAAACGCCCGACTTGAGCTGGTAGTTTCCCAGCAGATTGCGGACCGCCCGGAGGAATCTCATTAGCGCTTTTTCACCCCGACCTTCTGGGTGCGGGCCAGAAAGAGGTTGCGGGCCGCGCGGCGGAGGCCATCCGGAATGTTCTTGTCGCGGGTCATGAGATTCAGATCGCGCACGCCGAGGCGCGACAGGAACTGCACCGACAGGCCGGTGGGGGTCTTGGGGTTCTTGATCAGAGCGTGCACCACGCCGTAGCTCTTGGTCCAGTCCCTCTTACCGGCGATCTTGCGCAGGACGTCCTCGTGGACGTTGCGCATCGAGGCGAAATTGGTGATCTCGTTTTCCCCCAGCTTCGGAGACTTGAGCACCTGAAGCGCGACGAGCTTGGCGGTGTCGCGGATGAGGATGGCGCGTTCGTCCGCCGATCCCTTCATCGCCAGGCTCACTTTCTCCGGCACCCCCAGCTTAAGGATTTTCTGAAAAGCAAGCGTCGAATGCAACTCCTCCTCGTCCAGGGCGGTCGGAATCGGGGCCGCCTCCGCGGCCGTCTCCTCGGCGGATGGCGCAGCCTCATCCGTCCCGGCTGCGGCGCCGCCGGCCCCCTCCGCCGGGGCTTCGACCGGGGCTACCCCGGGCTGTGGCGCCTCCGGATCGGCGGCCGGTTCGGGGCGGCGCTTGATGACCAGCGGCTCCTTGCCGATATAGTCCTGCTCCAGCTCGAACAGCCGCCGCCGGTTCTCCGGCCGCAGATGGGTGTTGTCGCGCAACGCCTGGAACAGCGCCGGGCTGTCGATGACCCGTTGCTCGTTGGTGACCAGCAGGTTGAGGGTCGACGGGTCGTCGCTCGCGGCGAGCGCCTCGAGCGTCGCAATGGGGGTATTCGGATGGGCGATGGCAGTGGCGACAGCCTCTCCCTTGAGCCGCCCGGAGCGCGCGAAATGGTCGAGAACGTCCGGGTCGCAATCCTTTTCCCGCAGCAGGGCGGCCGCGGTCTCGGCCGGCGCGGCCGCGAGGCTCCCCGCCGCGGCCTGCGCGACCGTTTCCAGGGGGTCGTTCAGCAACTGCACCTGGAGGTAGACGAGATCGTGCGCCGGGAGCGGGAGCGTGCCGCGCGCCGCCGTGAGGCGGATGGCGTCGGCGGCCCCTCCCTGCAGGATGCGCCGGACGAGCGGATGACGGCCGGGCAGGGGAGACGCCGCGGCGGCCTCAGCGGGTGACATCGGTCCCCTCCATCCGCTCCGGGCAGAGTGTGCGGTAGTCGTCGGCGTGGATCTTGTATCCGAACAGGCGGCTGCCCGGCTCGCCCAGAGGATGGCACTGCGCGCCGTTGATGGTGAGCCGGATGCTCGAGGCGTCGGGTGCGCTCAGCCGGATCAGTTTTTCGCAGCGCATCGACTCGACCTCACCGTCCCTCATCTCCCGGTTGGCCGCCTCCCTGCCGTCGCAGACGACGCGCACACGGGTGGCGGTCCGTGCCGTGATGGTCAGCATCATGCCTTGTGGGCCGGTCTCCGGCAGGTCGGGCGGAGAGGCGTCGGGCGGAGACCCATCCGGGATGGTCGTCCCCGCGGCGGCCAGCGCCGTGGTTCCACCAGTATCCGCGCCGGGTGGTGGCGCGGCCGACGCCGGTTCCGGCAGGC
>CBDUYA010000399.1:0-1692 GCA_965371335.1 uncultured bacterium
CGAAGAACTCTGCCGGTATTCTTCCCCTGGTGCGCGGATTCTGATCGTCGGGAGCGGTGCCGGCAGCGAGGTGCTTTGCCTGGCACGTCTCGGATACCAGGTCACCGGATTCGACTTCTCCGCCGGCATGGCACAAGCGTGCCGGGACGCAGTTGCGAAGGAGAACTTAGCGGCCGAAATCATCCAGGCGGATCTTTTTCACCTCGACTTGGGGGAGCGGTCTTTCGAGGCTATCTACTTTACGCCGCTCGTCTACTCATTCCTGCCTGGCTGGCATCGACGGGTGAAGGCTCTTCGCCGGCTGGGGCGACACCTCACACCGGGGGGTGTGGTGATGCTCAGTTTCCAGCGAGTGAGGACCGTGCGCCGGTCAATCGAACTGGGCGCGCACTGGTTGATCTCGCGAATCAGGGGAATTGTCACGGAACCGGGCGACTGGTATACGACGTTCCTCACGCCGCCTGGAACGATCGGCCGGTCGTTCATCCACCTTTTCCGGTGGAGGGAGGTCGTCAGGGAGATGCGGCTCGCCGGCTTTCGAATGGTGGAGCAGATCGGTCCTGCGCAGTTGGTCGCCCGTGAGTTCCAACGGGTTTAGCGGGCTGGGGTGATCATGTTCACGCTCCCGAAGAGACGCGATCGTCGCCGTCGACCGCGGGCCAGAAGCTCTCATCCTTGCGGAAGTGAAGGTAACGGAGCGGCGTGTTGCCGACCAGGCGGCGGATCTGGTCGAGGATCTCCGGGTGGCGGGGCATCTGATCGACGACGAAGGGAAGATTGCCGAGCAGGTCGGCGAAGCAGGCGCCATCATCGGGCCTAACACAGGTCGTTTCGTCTTTTCGCAGGCGGTAGAATCCGGCGACCGGAAAGGTCCCGACGAGCGGCTCGCCCTCTCCGTAGGGGCCGCAGAATGGCCCGCCGGCGGCGACCAGGCCCTCCGGGCGGCGGAGAATCAGGGTTAGATCATCGCTGATCACGCGCCCCTCGTCGCTCATGGCGGCGAGCGTCGACTTGCCGGCCCCCGATGGGCCATAGAAAAGGTAGCAGAGCCCGTTTCTGACGATGCTGGCGCCATGCAGGAAGAATCCGTCCTGCTCGAGCGCTAGCCACGCCATCGCGCTGCGCAGGAAGTTATCCATGGCACGGGGCAGCGGATCGGCGTCGCCGCGGCCGATGGCGATCTGGCCGCGCCGCCGCTTGACGTCGAACCAGGCCGCGAGGCGATACGAAACGGAGCGAAAGACGCCGTTGTCGAAGACGGTCAGGACCCGGTATATTTCCCATTGCTCGGTGAATCGCGGCGGGAGGAAGTAATCGACCGGCGCTGCCAGGGCCTCGGTCCGCAGGGGAGCGCCGGCGCCGCTCCTGGCGGACAGATACGGCCCGTAGGCTTGCGCCATCGGCGCGGCGAGATCGTCCGGCAGTCCTTCGAACTCGACGGCGATTCCGGACACTTCGATTCTGGTCGAGAACGAGCCGGCCGGGTGGGCGAATCCGCGGAACTCAGCGATGTCGAGGGGCGCCTTGCGTTCGCCGTGATCCAGGGTCATTCCGCTGCCACCATCGATTCAAGTGCCATCGTGACTTCGCCGCGGGCGGACCGCGCCGCGTGGCGGCCGCCCCGGGCTTAGTCTATCATCGGGGGCATGGCCGGATTGTTCACGCTGAAGACACCTTTCACGCCGCAGGGGG
>CBDUYA010000400.1:0-1679 GCA_965371335.1 uncultured bacterium
CCACATTTTTCACCCCGCGCCGCCTATCTGCGCGGCCCGCCGGTTGTGGGCGAACCGGTGGGTGACGCTCTCGGGATTATTTTTATTTTCGCCCTGGGGCCGGCCGGCCGCCACCCGCACCGCCCGGAACAGACCGTTCGCCCTCAGGATCGCCGCCGGTACGCCGCCGATCTCCGCGCGCCATCCCGGGGCGAAGGCATCGGCGAGCACCAGGTAGCCGTCCTGTGGCGCGTCGACCTGCACCCGGATCCTCTCCGGCGACTCCTCGACGATCGCCGCCCCGCCGCCGGCGATGGCGCCGGCGACCGGCGTCTCTCCAGGTTCATCCAGCAGCACCATCCGCTCCGGATCGAACCCGGGATCGAGCAGACTGCGGATCAGGTTGTCCGCATCGACCGGCCGCTTCGCCGCGGCGACGAAGCGGGCCCGCGCCAGCGGTGCCCGGAGACGATACACCCGCAGAGGCGGGCGGCTGAGCCCCTGCAGGACCGGTCCCGGCTCGATCGCCTCGTGGCTCAGCACCTCATGGGTGAACAGGAAGCGCGTATGGCAGAGCGACAGGATCCGCAGCCGTTCATCCACCGGAAGCAACGCCATCTCGCGGCCGAGCCGGGCCGAAGCGCTCAGGTCCATCCGGTCGGTGGCGCCGTCGAGGACCGTCGGGACGTGGTCCCGCCGTCCGCTCGCCAGCGCGTAGGTGAAGCGGTCGTAACGATAGCCCCAAATCACCTCGTCCGTCTTCGCCCAGACGGCGAGTTCCTCCGGCCGCGCCGCATGATGCACCCGGCCCGCCCCGCCCACGGCCCCCCGCAGAGGAGACGGCGCCTCGAGCCAGCCGGGGTCGGCGGTCGATAGCGCCGGTGCGGCGGCCAGCGCGGTCGACGCCCCGACCGCTCCCACGAGGATCCAGCCCGCGAGCCGGTTGCGGCTCCGCGGCGCCAGAACGATAACCGTCAGAATCGCCAGAACCACGATTTCCGCCAGCATCCATAGATGGGAACGGAGCAGAGCGCCCCTGAGGACCGCGCCGCTTTCCCCTGACAGGATCGCGGACGGAACGCGTATCGCCCCGGCGAGAAACCGGTCGGCCAGCGAGGACGACGCCGCGATCAGCGTGACCGAGAGGAAGGCCATCCCGCCGCAGACTGCCAGCACAACGCTCCAGGCTTTCGATCGGCGATTCTCGGAGAGCAGATCATCGAGACCGAGAGCCGCCAGCAAGGCGATGGCGAACAGCGCCGCCAGCAGAAAGCGCTCCGGATAACGGATCTGCCGCACCAGGGGGAGCCAGCCGAACAGAGTCCGGTAGAAGAGCCCGTGCGCCCCGATCGCCATCAGGACGAAGAACACCGCGGCGGCGCCGAGGGCCCGGCGGCGGACCCGATCGTGACCCCGCTGCCAGCAGGCCCTGGCGGCAAGCAGGCAAGGGATCGCGCCGAGATAGATCGACAGCAGGAACGGATATCCTCCCTCGAACGTCCATCGTCCCCACCACGCCGCCGGCGACAGTCGGATCGGATCCCCGAACAGACGGGGCACGACCATCTCCAGGAGACGGAGCGGCTGCAGGGACCACTTCAACCCCTCGGCGACGGTGAAACCGGCGCCCCGGGTCGACAGGGCCAGCAGCTCGCGGGCCGGCAGAATCTGCGCCGCTCCGAGGGCGAGCGCCCCGAGCA
>CBDUYA010000401.1:0-1647 GCA_965371335.1 uncultured bacterium
CGCCGCCGAGCAGGCGAAGTTTGAACAGGATTTTCTTGCCGAGATGTCGGATCAGGGACAGGTGCTGTTGACCGACGGAGAACTCCCCGGATCGTTCGAGGGCTTCCGGCACCTGCTGATGACCCCGGGTGCGGACGGCGAGCCGGTGACCGCGGTCAATTACTTCGTGTACGACCGGGACGGCCGCGACATCCACCAGATCTTTCTCGCCGTGCCGGCCTCGATGCAGGATCGGGCGGTGCAGGCGGCCGAGGACTTCCTGGCTCAGGCCGAGTGGGTCGCGCCGGCCGCGCCTCTCCCCTGAGATCGACCGGAGTTCCGTAGAGCGGTATAGTAGAACCTCCCTCGGGCCGCCGCGCGGCGCGAGCGATGGAGGTTCTCTTGATGTCGCTGGGCCGCCTGCTTCTTTTCGTCGCCATCCTGGCCCTGCTGCCGCTGCTGCGCCGCATCATGGTCGGATTCTTCACCGGCCTGCTCAGCGGACCGGCCCGTTCGCGGATGCGCTGTCGTCGATGCGGCGGCACAGGCTGGATCGCGGCCCCCGCCGGCATGAAGAAAGCATGCGGCTGCGGCGCCATCCCTCCGGAAGGGCAAGGCCCGATCATCGACGTCGGCGGCGACCGCCGGGCCGGCGGACGTTAGCAACCTCTCACGCGGGCCAGGCGGTTCCTCGCATCGCGGGCGATCGAGCGCACTCCGGCTGCGGTCAGTCCGAGGACCCGCCCCGTCTCCCGGGCGCTCAGACCGCCGATCGCATAGACCGTCACGACCTGCCGCTGTCGTCGCGACAGCCCCGCGAGCAGGTCGACGAGATCGCGACCGCTCGCCGATGCGGCACCCGCCCGTCCCCCGCAATGCACCGGGCCGCGGCCGGTCGCAGCGGCCAGCGCCTCGAGACATCTCACCCTTCTCGCCCGCCGGCGCAACAGGTTGAGTCGCAGACGGGCAAGGATCGTCGTCACCCAGGTCTGCACCGATCCCCGGGCGGGATCGAATTTCTCCAGGTTGAGATGCGCCGCGACGAGCGTGTCCTGGACGAGATCGGGGATGTCCCTCGGAGCAACCCCCATGCCGGATGCAATCCGTCCGAGGTAAGGATGCAGGATGACGCAGAGCGCATTGCGGGCGTCACGATCTCCGGACTGCGCTGCCCGGGCGACCCGTTCGAGATGCCGCCGGTCGCGCCAGATCACGTCGCGCGTCCGGGCATCGCCGCGGAGCACTGCGCGCACCAGTCGTCGGAGCGCGGGTTGATCTCCGGTCACCGGCATGACAGACCTCCCGCCATACTTGCTCCGACCGGCCGCCTCGGTGTGTGACTCTGCCGATCACAAAGGTACGCGAAGCGGCGTCGAAGTCCATCTCCGATCGGTCGCCGGTGCGGAGCAACATCAGCAACGGGAGGTGCGGCGCACCGCACGTTCCGCACAGCCGTGGTGTATCAGAAAGCGGGAAGGAGAAACCGCCATGCTGAAACAACACCACGCCATGCTCGCCGCGCTGCTGCTGACCGGGCCGGGGTCGGTCATGGCCGCCGGCCCCCCCCGCCCCGACCCCCACACCGACGTGGGGGTGCTGAGCAGGCAGCTCGAGTGGTTCGATGCTGCCCAGCCGCGCCTGCCGGGCATGCCGGAGATGTCCCCCCCG
>CBDUYA010000402.1:0-1644 GCA_965371335.1 uncultured bacterium
AGCCGGTCCCGCAAATCCGGCTCGCCGATCGTATCCTCAATCTGGTCATCCGGCTCGAGTCCCGGCCGCGTGGTCTGTCCCGCGCCGGGAGGATGAACGGTCGAGCTGACCAGAATAACTTTGATTCCTCGAAGGTGTGGACTTCCTTTCACCCCTTCACAGACGGCGATGCCGGACAGTCCCGGCAGCCTCGTGTTCAACAGGAGCAGCGCCGGCCGGCGGGTCACGGCGGCGCGGAACAGAACATCCCCCTGCTCCGTCGTCTCCACCTGGCACCCGATCCTTTCCAGCATCCTCTGCGCCGCGCTTCGGAACGGCCGGTTCACATCTCCGATCAAAACCAGGGGGCGGCTTGCCGAATCGGGTGCCGCGGTGTTGGGCGGCATCGCCGGTGCGGCGGGCCGCGAGAGCGGCGCCCGCCCCCCCTCGGCCTGCGGCCGGGCCGACGACGGCTCCGGCGGGCGCGCATCGAAGACCTGCCGGCAGCCACTGCAGCGCAGCCGCCGACCGGCATCCAGGCGCGATCGATCGATCCGGTAGCGGCGGCCGCACGCCGGACAGACGATAATCATGCCGGCACCTTCAGCGCCGCCGCCCTGCCGGCGTCACCGCCCGCACCGATGGAGGCGACTTGGCGTTTGAGCAACGCATTCTGCAGCGCGATTCCGGCCTGGCTGAGGAAGATTTCCAGCCCCTGCAGATCCCCGATCGCCCGGCGGCTCGCGGCATTGTCACCGTAGAGCACTCCGACCACCTCCCGCCCGCTCGCCAGCGGCAGGATCGCCGCCTCGGTTGCGATGGGGGACCCGAGCGTATCGACCAGCGGCTGGTTCGCCGGAATCGCCTCGATCGGACCGACGATGGATAGCCGGGTCCGCACGACACCCGCCAGCGCCGAGCCGCTCTCAAGCGCCAGCACGGCACCGCGAATGCGCGTCTCGAGCCCGCCCGGGCCTGGCGCGTCGGGTCCGAAGGCACCCGTGCAGCAGGCTCCGGAGCCCTGTACCGAGAAAAGAATCCCCCGCTCGAAGTACTCGGCCGCCAGCCTCAGGATCAGCAGCGGGATCTCCGCCTCTCCCTCGGTCTGCATCTCGCAGATGAGTCCGCGCAACAGCGACAGCGAATCGACCACGCGGATCGAATCCGGCCTTCCGCGGGCTGCGCCCGGCGCTGCCTCGTCCCCGGCGCTCAGGGTGGCACGCAGGATCGAGCAGTAGCGCCTCAGCACCGTACCGTCGTCCGGGAGGCCCTCACCGAACGGCTCGGGGAGCGGCAGATAGGCCAGGGCTCCAACCGTACCGGTGGCGACCGCGGGCGCCGACTCGCGCAGCTCACCGAAGATCACCGCCTTCAGGTCGGGGCAGAGCTCACGCATCTCGCGGACGAGGTCGAGCCCTCCATGACCGGGATGATCGCGGCCGTCGGGCAGAATGAGATCGCAGACCAGCGCGAACGTCGCGTCCCGCTGCAGCAGGGCGCTCGCCTCCTCCAGCGCTGCGGCGGTGCTGCTCGCCTCGCTGACCTCGAATCCCTGGCGGGTCAACTCGTCCCGCAGGTCAGCGCGTAGCGTCGTCCGATCGGTCACCAGCAGGATCCGGGAGACCCGGTCCGCCTGCCGCCCCACCCCTTGATTCCATCCGTCCA
>CBDUYA010000403.1:0-1628 GCA_965371335.1 uncultured bacterium
ATTGCACCTTGTGCAGGGTCGGGGGGTAGCGGAGGAAGGCGGAGTCGATGTCGTGCCGTCCCAGCAGCGCGTTCCATTCATCGGCGCCGCCCATCCCGGCGGCGATGTCATGCATCAGGTCGCCATACAGTTCGTTCCGTCCGTCGATGAACACCTGGTGGTCCGGAAAACGCCGCCATATCAGGTAGCCGCCGAACCGCACGTCGTTGTACATCCTCCCGCCGACCCCCTCCCGCTCGAGAAAGTCGACCGCGGCCGACGCTTCGTTGGCCGGAGCAATGCCGAGCCCGAGGCTCGGCCGTGGCGGAAGGAACAGGAAGAGCGGAAATGCCGCAAGCACGACGACCCCGGCGGCGATGAAGCCGGGGCGGATCCGTCCACCGGCGGTGGCGGCCCGGTGCAGGCGCATTCTCTGCACCGCCTCGATGACGGCGCGGAACGGTCCGGCGATGCCCAGAGGAAGCAGCACAAAGAAGAGCCCGATGTTGCGAAGATGAGACGTGGCAAGAACCCCCGCCAGGAGCATCGCCGGGGTGGCGACCGGATCGGCGCGCCGAATCCCCAGCAGGGCGATCAGCGCGGCGAGCGGGAACACGATCCAGAAGAAGGGGAAATCGGCCAGTTGCGGGCGCGCCCACTCGAGGTTCGGCCAGGGCAGCGAGGCGAGAAGCGCCGCGAGCCTGAACGGGACGAAATAAATACGATATCCGGCGGGATTGACCAGCACCGCGAGCGCCACGGCGGCGGTCAGCACGGCGAGGCGCCCGATGAAGCGACTCTCCGCGGCGCGCTCCCCGGCCGCGGCGTCTTGCCGCCAGGGCATGAACCGCATCGCCATGGCGGCGGCCACACCGATTGCCAGGGCAGCCGGCATCAGAACCACGCCGGGATGGAGGTTGGCCCACAAAGCGACCAGCAGCGGGATCAGGAACAGAGGCCGCGCCCGATCGCGGCGGCGGGCCGTCATGACCAGCCCGACGATGGCCGGCATCAGGATGAGCGTGGCCAGCTCCGGTCGCACGTCGAAGCGGAACGAGGCGCCGAGAAGCGCCGGGACGAGGAGGAGCGCCACTCCCGACGGCCCGTGCCCTTCCCTCTGCAACTGCCGGAACAGGAGAACGCCAAGCGCCAGTATGAGCAGGATCTTCACCACGACCAATCCGGCGGGACCGATGGCCTGATGACCGGCATAGGCAAGAATCTGAGAGAGCCATTCGTGATCGACCCATCGATCCCCCCCGGAGGTGAAGGAGAAGATCTCCTCGTGCGGAATCGTTCCGTTCTCGAGAATCCACGATCCGGTGGCCAGATGCCACCAGTAGTCGTAGTTGCGGATCGGGCTGGCCGATGCCAGCAACGCCAGGGCGAGAATCAGCAGTCCGAGCAGCAGGCCATCACCGCGGCTGCGCGCGTCGTTCTGCCCGGTCGATGTCTCTTCCTGCCCGGCGTTCATATCGACCTCCGCTTCGACCAGATTGACCACGAGACGCCGATCAGAGCGGCCAGCCCGCTGATGGCGAACCCGAGGGTGACGCTCTCCGGCAGATAGGTCATTTCGACCAGGTGCCGGCCGGCCGGCACCCGCACCGCCCGCGCCTGCTGACGTTGCCGCGCGGCAAGGGCCGGCG
>CBDUYA010000404.1:0-1625 GCA_965371335.1 uncultured bacterium
CGTCGCGGCGTCGCTGAAATCGAGGCTCTTCATCAGGTGGGCCGCCTCCGCCTCGTCGAGCGTCACCTTGCCGCGAAAGAGATCCGGGATGACCACCCGGTACCCCTCCTGGACGAAGCGGTCGGCGACCTTCTTGATCTGGTCGTTGATCCCCCACCACTCCTGGATGACGACGATGCCGGGCGCCTCATCGACACCGGCCGGTCTGGCCTCGTAGCCGGGCGCCTCCTTCCCGTCGGGGCGCTTGAACGTGATCATCTCTCCCATCGGATCTCCTCCCGGTCGGCTGTCAGCCCCGGGCCCGGAGGATAGCCGCGGGGGCGCCACACGGTCAAGACGGATTGCCCGGTTGCCTCGGGAACGCTCTCCGCACCGCCAGCTCCGGCGCCACCATCCCGGTGACGCTGCGCGCGGTGGAGAAGCGGATGGGGGTGCACAATTCGGTCGCCGCGTTCACCATCCCGCTCGGCGCCACCATCACCATGGACGGCACGGCGATCATGCAGGAGGTCGCCACCGGCTTCATCGCCCAGGCGTACGGTATCGACCTGGCGTTCGGCGACTACCTGATGGTCATCCTGACCGCCACCCTCGCCTCGATCGGCACCGCCGCCGTTCCCTCCGCCGGTGGCGCTGGCGGCAGGGGTGACGCCCGCAGCGCGCTCAGGCTCCTGACTAGCTCACCCGCATGTGGATCTCGGTGCCGCCGCGCTCCAGGCGGACCTCGTCCATGAGCTGGTTGATCAGGTAGATGCCGCGGCCGTGCGAGTGGAACAGCGTCTTGCCGATCAGCGGGCTGGACAGCTTGGCGGGATCGAATCCCGGGCCGGGATCGCGCACCACGATCAGCATGCCGCGGCTCTCGTCGCACGCCACGCAGAACTGGACCATCTTGCTGGTGTCCCCGCGGCAGCCGTGCACGATGGCGTTGGCCAGCGCCTCGCGGATCGCCGTTTCGACCTCGAACTCCTTGCCGGAGGCGCACCCCATCATGATGACCATCTCCATCACCCTCTCGACCACCGGGTTGATCGCCTCGGTCCTGGCAGGCAGCTCCATGTCGAGGTGCAGAATGAGGTCCTTGGCGTTGAAGTCGCAGCGGGTTTCGGGTGCGTCAATCATCGTCTTCTCCCCCTGGGACGCCGGGAATCGCCCCCCGCGGGGGGCATCCTGGACTGGCGATTGGGTTTTTGGCTGATCGTCCCCTTGATTATACGCCTGTTCGGATTGGGCGGGAAAATTCGTTGATCGGGCAGGACCGGCCGGAACGATTGACGGCCGGACCGGAGGTCTGTACAATGATCACAAGTCAATCTGAATCAGATAGTCATTCCGTCCGGGGGGCGGTCCGGTGAAGTACCTCTCCGTAACCACACCCGATGGCACGAGTTACCGCTACCAGTTCCTGGGTGACAGTCTGCGCCTCGGGCGGTCCTCGTCCAGCGACCTGGTCCTGCACGATCACGCCGCCTCCCGCAACCATGCCGAGATCGTCCGTCGCCCCGAGGGCTACTTTCTCATCGACGAGCACAGCAAGAACAAGACCTACCTTAACGGCAGTCCGGTGGTCGAGGCGATCCCGATCCGCGCCGGCTACATGATCCGGATCGTATCGACCCTGCTGG
>CBDUYA010000405.1:0-1616 GCA_965371335.1 uncultured bacterium
AGCGCGGCCGCCCCGGCGATCCTGAATCCCGCGCGCCGCCGCCTCGATCAGTTGCGGCAGCGTCGCCGCGCGGCTGAGCCGCGGCGCGCGGCGCACCTCCCCCAGCCGCTCCCGGTACTCATCGCGATCATGCGAGAAGTGGAGCGGCGCCGGCCCTTCTTTGGTCACCGGCGTGGCGGAGAGGGCGGCGCCATCAAGAAAAGCGAGCGCGTGGTGGCGTGGCAGGTCGTCACCGAGTTCGGCCGAGCTGCGGAGCAGATCCTCCCGGTCGCCGGGATCGAGGTCGCGCTCGTGGAGCGTCACGATAATGGAGACCGGGGCCGGCGCACTGTCGAAGTGAACGATGGGGCGGATCATGCCGTTTTCCAGCAGGGAGAAATCGCTTACCGTGAGATCGGCCACGGGGCGCCCCGCGGAGTCGCGCACCACGGCGGGAACCACCTCGAGGGGACCGGCGGCGCCGTCGGTCATGTCGGCCGACCGGGAGACGAACGACACCCTCGCCTCGCGCCCGTCGAGGGTCCGGGCGCGCACCACGATCGTGTGCTGCCGGATCTCGCTGCTGAAGTCCTGCTGGAACGTCCAGGGCGCGATGCGGTCGGTGAAGATGAGCTTGCCGTCGATGAAAAAGTCGGCCCGCTCGAGAAGGTCGCCGGGGGGAACGATCGGCTCAACCGTCACCATCTGCGGTCCGACCAGGTACGCCTCGTCGGGGCTCGTCAAGGTGAGCGAGAAGCCGCGGTCCTCGGTCCTCTGCTGGGCGACCAGGGGCCGCGTGGGCCGCGCCGGCCTCGGCTTTATCGTCCGGCTGCCTTCCGCCGGATCGGCCCGGGCGAGGAAAAGCGCCCCGCTCAGCATGGTGAAGGCGGCCAGCAGGGCGATGACGGTGCCGCAATAGCCGCGCTCTTGGTGGCTCAACCCCTGCTTCCTCCCCAGTGCCGCCGTCAGGCCGGACTTTGAGTGAAGATAGGAACCCGAGCGGGGAGCGTCAAGGGGACCGGGCCGCTGTTGTAGGATGAATGGGGAGACGGCGCTCGCGCCGCCTCAGGAGGCCGCACGCGGTGCCATCCGAACGAGCCATCCCGGTCGTCACCCGGCTGCAGGGACGGGTGGAGATCCCCTCCTCCAAGAGCCTGACCCAGCGGGCCCTGATCGCCGCCTCCCTGGCGCCGGGCCGTTCCCGGATTCTCCGTCCCCTGGAGGCGGACGACTCGCGCCTGCTGATCGCGGCCCTCAATGCGGTCGGTGTGCCGGCCCTGGTGCGGGACGCCGGGGTAGGCCGGGAGGCGCTGGTCGACGGCGCGGAGGGCGTGCCGTCGGCCCCCGCCGCACCGCTTCAGGCCGGCAATGCAGGAACCACGATGCGCTTCCTCACGGCGCGACTGGCGGCGGGGGAGCGGGAGTGCGTCGTCGACGGCAGCGCGCGGATGCGCCAGCGGCCGATCGAGGATCTCCTGCAGGCGCTCCGTTCGCTGGGGGGGCGGGCGGAGTCGATCGAAGGGACCGGCTGCCCGCCGGTCCGGGTCGGGGGGACGGGGCTGCGCGGCGGCGCCGCGCGGCTGCCGGGCGCGCGCACCAGCCAGGTCCTGTCGGCCCTCCTGCTGGTGGCGCCGGCC
>CBDUYA010000406.1:0-1606 GCA_965371335.1 uncultured bacterium
GATCAGCAGCTCGATCAGCGTGAAGCCCCCGTCCCGTCGTTGTCGTTGCTGCGCTTTCATCGGCATCACCATTCGCTGTAGAGCGAGCCGTCGAGGGCCGTGCCCTCGTGGGTCGTGTAGACGTCGAAAATGTTCTCCCCTCCCCAGGAGGTCGAATCGAACTCGTCCTGCAGGGAACGCTTGCCCCACTCGTCGTTCTTGGTCATCGGGTCGAGGGGGATGCGCCGCAGAAATTTCATTTTCTGGCCGAGCGCCCCGACCCGCTCGACTCCTTCCACCAGGATCTCCAGCTCGGGCGGATAGCACTCCGAATCGATGCCCTCCTTCTGGATCGCCCCCGCGTCGCAGAACTTCTTGTATTCGTCGATCGCCCGCCGCATCATGCGGAGATTGCGTCGCAGTGTCAGTTCCTTCTCCCGCTTGACGGCAAAGTTCGCGGTCGGAACGATCACGCTGACCAGGATGAGAATGACGGCGATGGTCACCAGCAACTCCACCAGCGTCAGCCCGCCTGCGCCCGAACGCCGCCGGGCCCGATGTCCTTCCATCACCCCATGGAGCCTCATTGCGCACCTACTGCACGACCACCGTCATGCCGAGCTTCTCGAAAGGCAGCGGCTGCGCGCTCGGGTCGAGCACCGACAGATTGGAGAAGTTCAGGGATGTGGTGCCCGGCTTCCTGGCGCGGAACCGCATCTCGATCAGCGTCCCCTGCCCGTCGATACCGGGCCGGTTCCCCTGCCGCGACAGGCCGACGATGATCTCCCGCCCGTTCCCTCCGACGGTCGCCAGAACGAACACCGGCGTGCCATCCTGCGACAGGAAGGGCGAGGTCTGGCCCGCCCCGAGGAACTCCAGGATCTCCGGATCGAATTCGAGATGGAACGGCACGCTGCCGACCCCCGAGGCGCCGCTGATGACGACGTTGGCGCTGAACTCCTGGCCGGCCGCCGTGCCGAGATTGGACGGTTCGAAATTCACGATCGCCGGGCCCGCCGGCGAGCGATCATCGGCCGCGCCGGGCGCCGGGCCTTCGTCCGGCGGAGAGGGCGGGGGCAGCTCGGGACGCGGCGGCGCATCGACGTCTCCGCTCCCCGCGCCGGCGGCCCCCGGCGTCTCTCCGCCGGCATCGGTTCCGGGCGCCACTCCCGCCGCCCCGGCGCTCAGCGCACCGCCTCCGGCGCCGTCCGCCGGGGCCGCGTCCTCGACGGTGAAATCGGGGATCCCGGGATAGAAGGGAGGTTCCGGCTTCTCCTCGAAGAGATTGCCGAACGCGCTCTGCCGGCTCGACCCGCGCAGCGCGATCTTCTGCTCCGTGCCGATCCAGAGCGGCAGCAGATCCTCTTCCGTGATGTCGGGGATCCGGATGATGTGCGGCGTTATGGTGAGAACGATGTCGACCTTCTGGATGCTGGTCTCAGTGCTTCCGAACAGCCTCCTGAGGACCGGGATGTCGGACAGGCCCGGAACGCCCGACAGGGAACGCCGTTCCTCCTCGCGGATGAGCCCGGCGAGGAGATTGGTCTCGCCGTCCTTCAGCCTGATGGTGGTGTCGATTTCGCGCGTCCCGATGATCGGCTGTGTGAGCCCTCCACCGGCCGACACC
>CBDUYA010000407.1:0-1601 GCA_965371335.1 uncultured bacterium
ACTCCGACGTGTCGCACACTTATGTCATGGGCCGCGCCTCGGCGGTGATCGCGGCGGGGGCAAGCTTCATCCTGCTCGGCTTCGACGCGACCTCCCTCAAGTCGAAGAAGCCGGTGGTCAGCATCTGCGCCGTGCGCACCGGTGCCGGCAAGAGCCAGACCACTCGCAAGATCTGCCAGAAGCTGCACGAGAAGGGGCGTAAGGTCGTGGCGATCCGGCATCCGATGCCGTACGGCGACCTGGTGAAGCAGAAGGTGCAGCGCTTCGCCACCTTCAAGGATCTCGACACGCACGAGTGCACCATCGAGGAGCGGGAGGAATACGAACCGCATCTGCGCAACGGCACGATCGTCTACGCTGGGGTCGACTACGGCGCCATCCTCGAGCAGGCGGAGAAGGAGGCCGATGTCATCGTCTGGGACGGCGGCAACAACGACCTCCCATTCTACAAGCCGGACATCGATATCGTGGTGGTCGATCCGCACCGCCCGGGCCACGAACTGAGCTACTACCCGGGAGAGGCGAATTTCCGGCGCGCCTCCTGCCTGATCCTCAACAAGATGGATACGGCCGACAAGGAGGGGATCGACAAGGTCAGGGCGAACATCGCGCGCCTCAATCCGGACGCGATGGTCATCGAAGCGGCCTCGCCGGTGTCCGTCGAGGATCCGGACGCGATTCGCGGCAAACGGGTTCTGGTGGTCGAGGACGGCCCGACGCTGACGCACGGCGGGATGACCTACGGCGCCGGCGTCATCGCGGCGCAGCGCTTCGGCGCCGCCGCCCTGATCGACCCGCGGCCGTTTGCGGTCGGCACCATCGCCGAGACCTTCAGGAAGTACCCCGGCATCGGCACGCTGCTGCCGGCGGTTGGCTACGGCGATCAGCAGATGGCCGATCTGAAGGCCACCATTGAGAAGGCCGACTGTGACCTGGTGCTGATCGCCACGCCGATCGATCTGCGTCGCACTATCCACTTCGACAGGACCGCTCTCCGTGTCAGCTACGACCTGGAGGAGATCGGCAAGCCGGATCTGGACGATCTGCTCGCCCGGCTGCCCTAATGCCCCGCGCGCGCCGCATCGTCCTGGCCTTCGGGGGAAATGCTCTGATTGCGAAAGGCCAGGAGGGCACGCAGTGGGAGCAGATCAAGAACGCCGAACAGATGGCACGAATGATCGTGCCGCTGGTGAGTGACGGTCATCGCCTCGTCATCGTGCACGGCAACGGACCGCAGGTCGGCAATATCCTCATTCAGGTGGAGGAGGCGGTCACCAAGATACCCCCCCAGTCGCTCGACGTCTGCGTCGCGGCCTCGGAGGGGAGCATCGGCTACATGCTGCAGACGGCGCTGCGCAACGCCTTTCGCCGCGCCCGGGTGAAGAGCAGCGTGGTGACCCTGGTGACGGAGGTGGTGGTCGACCCTGAGGACCCCGGCTTCCGGCGGCCGACCAAGCCGATCGGTCCCTTCTACACCCGCTACCGGGCCGACTACCTGATCCACAAGCTGGGCTGGAACATGGTCGAGGATGCGGGACGCGGCTGGCGCAAGGTCGTGCCATCACCCCGGCCGGTCGAGGTGGTGCCGCTCGAGGCGATCC
>CBDUYA010000408.1:0-1568 GCA_965371335.1 uncultured bacterium
CACGACTCGATATGGACTCCGGGGGGAGAGACAGGAGGGCACAGTATGGCGAAGTATCTGCTCATTGAATCACATGATCCGTTCTCAACGAACGGCGTCATGCAGCATTACGAGCTGGCATCGTCGCTCGTCCGGGAAGGGAACGACGTCACCCTCTTCCTGGTGCAGAACGGCGTCCTGCCGGCCCGGCGCAGCGCCCTGTCGGAGCCGCTCGAGGCAGCGGCGAAGGCGGGGGTCGAGGTGCTGGCGGACGAGTTCTCGCTGCGGGAGCGGGGCATCGCGGCGGGCCGGATCGCCCCCGGGGTGAAATCGGCGGCGCTCGATGTCGTCGTTGACCAGCTTGCCGAAGGCCGCAAGGCCGTGTGGCTGTAGGAGGGGGAGATGGCAGATAAAAAGACGCTGACCTTTGTGCTGATGGATCCGCCGTACGAGAACCCCCGCTCGACCACCGCGCTGCGCCTGCTCGATATCGCCGCGCGCCGGGGGTACAACCTCAATATTTTCGCCTACGAGGGCGCCGTGAGCCTGCCGTTTGCGAAGCAGGCGCCGCATCCCAACGCCGTTCATGGCCGCGACGTGGAGCAGGAGGACCACCCCAACCCGAAGGACTGGGTGGAGGCGGTCATGAAAGAGACGAAGAAGAACGGCGGCAACTTCGACTGGGTGCAGTGCGGCTTGTGCGTCGACGAGCGCGGCGCCGCGGAGTCGATTCCCGGCCTGCGCCGGGGAACGCCCGGCGACCTGTTGAAGTTCGCCGACGCCTCGGACAACACCCTCGTCATTCCGACCAGGTAAGGGGAGACGATCACATGGCCAGCAAGATACTCCAGGTCATCGAATCGGCGTACCGTGGAACGCTCGAGGAGCAGGACGACACCATCGTCTGGATCACGCACGCCATGAAGGGACAGGGCGCCGATCTCGACGTTCTGCTGCAGGGGAACGCCGTCAATTATGCCGTCAAGGGTCAGGACGCGTCCGGGCTGCAGTTCGGCGCGAAGCGGCAGACCCAGCCGCCCCGCCTGGCGGAGGATGTGGCGAAGCTGACGGAAAAGGGAATCGGGGTCTACATCGTCGAGGACGACGTCAAGAGTCGTGGTATCGACAAAGGCGATCTGATCGACGGGCTCAAGCCGGTCCCCCGTTCGGGCATCGCCAGGCTGTTTGCCGGGTACGACCGTATCTGGCACTGGTAGCACAGGTGCCGGGGCGCGGGCGGTGAGCCGTTCCGCGCGCGCTCCAGGCCCCTCCCCGCAATCGAACAAATCCGATCCCACCAGCGGACACCCGCAGCGACCGCCCCTCCCGGAACCACCCTGTTTCCACTGTTCCTGCATGGCACGCTCCTTGCGTGATCGATGTGGGGCGCGATCGGCATGGCGGGGCATCTGCCGATGGCGAGTTCGATTGACCGATATGGGTGACCGGTGAGAGTGACCGATGATTGAAAGCCTCCAGCAGGACCTGCGCTACGCGGCCCGTACTCTGGCGCGAACTCCCGGGTTCACGGCGGTGGCCGTGCTGACCATCGCCCTCGGGATCGGGGCGAACATGGCGATCTTCAGCGT
>CBDUYA010000409.1:0-1531 GCA_965371335.1 uncultured bacterium
CCCGGCCGGCAGATCCCTGCAGGCAGCGGGAGGATCGGCACCGAGGACGGCGCTGAATTCGGTGACAGCACCCGGGCGGCACCGGCAGAGGGGTGCTTGAATCAGGATGGAACCCGCCTGTCGTCTGCGAATCCGCCGCGGTGCGACATCCGGTATGCTCCGACCGACGCGCCGGAGAGGACGCTTCCCTCCCGAGGAAGAACATGGCCGAAGCGACCTCTATCAGAGCCCTGAAGCCCTACAGCGCCATCCCGAACGTCCCGCTGCTGCGGCTGTTGCTGCGGCTGGTCGGCAACGGCGGTGGCCGCATCGACATGCGCAGCGGCCTGCAGGCCGAGTATCTGCAGTACGGCCCGGTAGCCCGCCAGGGACGAGGCCCGATCCGGGCCCTGAACCTCTTCGGCCCCGACGCGAATCGTTTCGTGCTGATGGACCGGGACCAGACCTTCTCCGCACGCAAGCCCTGGATGCTGATCATGGGAAGAATCTTTCCAAACGGCCTGCTGCTCTTCGACGGCGAGCAGCACAAGCACCATCGCAAGATCATGCACGGCGCCTTTCGCCGGCCGGTGCTGCGTGAGTACGCACAACGCATGAGCCCGATGATCGCCGATGGCATCGCCTCGTGGCCGCTCTCCGGCGAGCGCTTCCTCGCCTTCCCGGCCTTCAAGATTCTCACCCTGGACCTGGCGACCTCGATCTTCCTCGGCGTGGATCTGGGACCCACGACGCGCAGAATGAACCGGGCGTTCGAGGACATGGTGGCCGCCTCCATGTCCCGAATCCGGCTCCCGATCCCGGGACTCGAGTTCCATCGCGGCCTCAAGAGCCGCGAGTTCATGCTGAAGTACCTGGGCGAGATGATCCAGAAGAGGCGCGCCAACGAGGGCGGCGACATGTTCAGCCGCCTGTGCCGTGCCGAGACGGAGACCGGTGAGTCCTTTGCGGATCAGGAGATCCTCGATCACATGGTCTTCCTGATGATGGCGGCGCACGACACCACCACCAGCACACTCTCGTCCATGACCTACGAACTCGCGCGCAACCCGGAGTGGCAGGAGAGGCTGCGTGACGAGAGCTGGAGCCTCGGCAGCGAGCGCCCGGGTTTCGATGATCTGGACCAGCTCACCGGGCTCACCTGGGCGATGCACGAGACGCTGCGGCTCTACCCGCCGCTTCCGGTGATTCCCCGGATTTCCACGAAGCCCTTCGAGTTTGCCGGCTATCGCATCCCCGCCAACTCGATGGTGGTGGTCTCACCGATCCACACCCACTACATGGACGAGTGGTGGAGCTACCCGACGCGCTTCGACCCCGAGCGCTTCTCGCCCGGGCGGGCCGAGCACCAGCGCCACACCCACTGCTGGATCCCGTTCGGTGGCGGGCCCCATATGTGTCTGGGCCGCCGCTTCGCCGAGACGCAGGTGCGGCTCATCATGCACCAGATGTTGCTGCGCTTCCGCTGGTCGGTTCCGGACGGCTACCGCATGCCCGTGCAGCAGGCGCCGATCTCCAAGCCCATGGACGATCT
>CBDUYA010000410.1:0-1520 GCA_965371335.1 uncultured bacterium
CTCCCCGCTCATCGAACCGGACGTGCGGATTTCCCGCATCCGGCTCTCCGACTGGTTTCATCTCAGAGCACACGGCGTGGGCCAAGGTGCACGCTGATTAGGTGCAGCACGCCGAGCTCCCCGAACACAGTCTCGGCCGGGAGGCGGTGCGTGCCACGCCTTTGCACCTTGTGACGATGGACGAGGAAGTTGCGCACGCGGTCGTAGACGTGGTGATCGATCGCCCGATAGGCCTGCAGCCGGGTGCCGTAGCTGAAGTACGACGTCCAGCCCCGCAGTAGGCGGTTCAGCTGGTCGCGCACCTCAGGCCAGGCCCCTTTGTTGCGGTGAACCAGGATCTCGCCCACCTTGTCCCTGAGCCGTAGGACACTCGTCTTCGACGGACTCGCACCCAGATACCAGTGACCGTCCTTCCGGTAGTAGTGCGGGCCAAACGAATAACCAAGGAAGTCGAACCGCTCCTGTCGGGCGTCCCGAACCGAGGTCTTCGCCTCGTTGAGAGAAAGCCCGAGCTTGGTCATCACCGCCTCTGTCCACGCCAGCGCCTCGGCCGCGTGACCGCGGCTGAGGATAACGAAGTCGTCGGCGTAGGAGACGACATGGGCCTGATAGGCTTCGCTCCGTCCGGTGGCACGCCAGTGCTTCAGGAAGCGGTTCATGTACAGATTGGCGAGCAGGGGGCTGATCACCCCACCCTGCGGCGTACCGCAGGTGCTGCTCTTGCCGCCCGTCATGCGCCGCCGCCCGTCGCCGTCCCGTTCCTCGACCGGCACCTTGAGCCACAGCTTGATCAGCCGCAGCACATGGCGGTCGACGATGCGCCGGGCCACGCACTGTATGAGGTCCCGGTGCGGGATCGTGTCGAAGTATTTCGACAAATCGGCGTCCACCACGTCGGTATAGCCCCGGCAGATCAGCCGGTGTACTTCCTTGATCGCGTCGGCCCCGCCACGTCGCGGGCGGTAGCCATAGGCACTTTCGTCGAGATCCACCTCGAAGATCGGCTCGACCACGAGCTTCACGGCGGTCTGCGCCACGCGGTCCCGAATGGTCGGGATTCCGAGCGGCCGCTCGCCGCCGCCGGGCTTCGGGATCATCACCCGTCGCACCGGCTGCGGTCGATATGTCCTCGAACGCAGCTCCTCACGCAACCCGGTCAGCCATTGCTGCACGCCCGCCGCTTCGATCTTGGCGAAAGTCACGCCATCCACACCCGCCGCGCCGCCGTTGGCTTTCGCCAGCGCCCACGCATGGGCGAGGATGTCCTCGCGCCAGACCTTGTCGTAGAGCACGTAGAAACGGAAGGCCGGCTCCGCCTTCGCCTTGAGATAAAGCTTTCTCTGAAGCCTCCGGATGCTTTCAGGTGTTGCCAGGCTCATCGCCAATCACCGATCCTCGTCTTCGTCAAAAGCGCACCAGAAGTCAGGGCCCTTTCCTCCGCCGGCATTACCCGGCCTCACAGGTCGTACGACCCTGTCCGACTCCCGCCCGGCCCGCCGTGCTTGCCACGGCGTTGGAGG